>NZ_QAIJ01000289.1:0-6361 GCF_003060985.1 Stenotrophomonas sp. HMWF023 | reverse complement strand
GTTGCGCCCATCGCCTGCAATGCGCGTAGTGCAAGCTGGCAGGTGGGATCGCCCCAGTTGCACAGGAACTGCATGAAGCCACCGTTGTTGATGTCTGCTTCCATCCGCCACAGCGCGACCAGCTGCTGGTCTTCGTCGGACAGCGCATCCAGCGTCCAGGCATGCGATTGCAGGCGGGCGAGGGCGGCTTCATAGCGGTCATCCCACAACTGGTTCGGAACATCGACCACGCCGCGCTCCTGCGCCGGCAGCAGCGCCGGCCAGTTCACGCCCAGCCCGTCGGCGGTGGTGACCCACTGCGCACGTTGTTCGGCATTGGCTTCGAACAGCGCAGGCGCCCAGCGCAATGGCTGCCGGGTGTGGCGGCCGTCGGCCAGGGTCAGCAGGATGAAGTCGTCGTCGAAATCGACGTCGGTAACCCGCAGGTCGGTAAACACATCGGTCATGGCCTGCAGGGTACCGGGACGGGCGATCCATCCCCAAAAGCTTCAAAAGCCCTGGGTGAATTTGAAGGTTACTTGCCTAAACTTCAAAAGAATGGGAGCCTTTTGAAGGATAGAGCGACTTCCGAGGAGATTTCCGATGCGCCGGGCAGACATTGCAGGGCCCTTGCAGACCTACCTCGTTCCCGTGGAAGGGCGGCCCAATCTGCTGGCGATGGTCCCGCCACCGACGCCTCGCCGGCTGCCGGAAGGGCATGCGGGCTCGCGGCAGCGCCTCATCGCTGCAAATGCCTCGCTGGATCGTCTGGATCAGGCGATGAGGCAATGGCCTGCCCCCGACATGGTGACCCGGACGCTCGCGCGGCGCGAAGCCGTTCAGAGCTCCCAGATCGAGGGTACCCAGACCAACCTGGACGAACTGCTGGTGTTTGAAGCCACACTCGGCCTGGATGGTTTGCCTGCCGATGTCGTGGTGACCGAGCGCTACGTACAGGCATTGCAACTGGGCCTTGACGCCGTGCGTGCCCGCGGACGTGAGGCACTCGATCTCACGTTGGTGAACCAGCTCCATGCAGTGCTGATGCAGGACGCTGCGGACGACTTTCCAAAGGGATGCTACCGCCAGGAGCAGGCCATCATCGGCCCGCTGGGTGGACGACCGGAGGATGCCCGTTTCGTTCCTTCGCCGCCCGATCGCATTGACGAGGGGATGCGTGAACTCGAGCGCGCCATGCTGAAGTACGAGCCCGTTGAGGACGAGCCGTTTGAACTCAACATCATTGCGCAACTGGCAATAGCCCACGCCCAGTTTGAAACCATCCATCCTTACAAGGATGGCAACGGACGCACGGGAAGGCTGCTGTTGCCGTTGATCCTGGCCGCCGAACACCACCCACCGCTTTACCTGTCAGGCGCGTTGCTGCGCAACAGGAGCGCCTACTACGACGCCCTCAACCAAGTGCAACTTCGCGGTGAATGGGGCCCGTGGATGGATATGCTGTGCCAGGCCGTAGTGGAGTCTTCCCATGACGCGATCTCCATCGCCGATGACATGTCCCGGCTGATGGCAGAGTGGGAGATTCAACTTCGAGGGTATCGACGCGACTCGGTGGCACGCAGGCTTCCGCCACTGCTGATCGGCCACCCGGTGGTGACCGCAGCCAAAGTGGCTGCGTTATTGGATGTTTCCGATAGATCTGCCCTGACGGGCATCTACGCGCTTGAGTCTGAAGGAATCCTTGTCCCCGGCAACGATCGTCGCTGGGGACGGACCTATCACGCGCACGCGGTGCTGCAGCGGCTCAATCAATTGCCAGCGACGATTCCTGACCGCCTGCGTTGAACCGGTGGACCCTCACACATCCCCACCATCAGCCCAGCCTTCGCCCGTACCAGCCTGGAACACGCGGTCCTCAGCCTGCACATCGCCCGCCGGCAGGTGCGCCTGGTCGGCCAGTGCAGCGTAGATCGGGGTGAAGTCCGGCGACGTCGCCTGCATCAGCTGTTCGAAGCTGTCGATGACGAAGTAGGTCTTCTGGAAGGTGTCGATGCGGTAACGCGTGCGCATGATCCGCTGCAGGTCGAAACCGATGCGGTTCGGTGCGGCCGACTCCAGTGAGTACAGCGATTCGCCCTTCGACGAGACGATGCCGGCACCGTAGATGCGCATGCCGTCGGGCGTGTCGATCAGGCCGAACTCCACCGTGTACCAGTACAGGCGGGTCAGGTTCTGCAGCGCCTCGGGGCCGATCGCGTGTGCTTTGACGCCACCACGGCCGTACGCCTCCATGTAGTTGGCGAACACCGGGTTCATCAGCAGCGGCACGTGACCGAACAGGTCGTGGAACAGATCCGGTTCGGCGATGTAGTCGATCTGGTCGGGGCGGCGGATCCACCAGGTGACCGGGAAACGGCGGTTGGCCAGGTGATCGAAGAAATCCAGTTCCGGCAGCAGGCCTTCCACGCCCACCAGGGTCCAGCCGGTGGCCGCACCGAGCACTTCGTTGAGCTGGTCGAAGCGCGGGATCATGTGCGCGCTCATGCCCATCTCGTCCTGCGCATCCAGGAATTCCTGGCAGGCGCGGCCGACCAGCAGTTCGCGCTGGCGCTGGTACAGCGTGCTCCAAGTGGCGTGGTCGTCGGCGGTATAGGTGTCCCACGGCTGCTCGACGAGCGCGGTGGTGTACACCGGCACGTAGCCCTTGTCGGTCTGCTGGTGTTCGACGCGGCGGGGCTGGGCGAGGTCCATGGAAGACTCCTTGACGGGATACCCACGATGCTAGGGCAGGGGGCGCGCAACAGGGTTGCAAAAGTTGCGCGATTCAGTGCCCTTGGCGCAATATCATTGCGTACTCACCATGTTGCGGGGCAGCAATGGCTGGAGAAGTCCACTTCGATCGCACGGATATACGCCTGCTGGACGAAATCCAGCGCGATGGGCGCGTCACCAACGCCGAGCTGGCGGCCCGGGTGAACCTGTCGCCCTCGGCCTGCCTGCGGCGCATGCAGCGGCTGGAAAGCGAGGGCGTGGTCACCGGCTACGGTGCACGGCTGGAGCCGCGCCAGCTGGGGCTGGGACTGCAGGCCTTCGTGCGCGTGCAGCTGGAAAAGCATGACCAGGCCGCGATCGCGCATTTCGTCGACAGCGTGAAAGGCTGGGACGAGGTGGTGGCCTGCCACGCCCTGACCGGCGACATGGACTACCTGCTGCATGTCTACGTGCGCGATCTGGAGCATTTCTCGCGTTTCCTGCTGGACAGGCTGCTCAACGCCGGCGGTGTGGCCGATGCCAATTCCAGCTTCGTGCTGCGTACGGTGAAGGGTTTCCAGGCATTGCCGTTGTCGCAGCTTGAATGAGCGGGGCGCCATGATGTTTGACGGCGCGCGCGCACTGGCCGAGCATCGTGCCCCGCGGCGGCCGTCAACATGCAGGCAGCGCAGTGATTCCTTCTGGCTCCGGCATGTCTGATACCCCATCCTCGACGTCTTCCCTGCTGTTCCTTCCGCTGCGCGAGCAGAGCCTGCTGCTGCACCTGACCGACGGCACGGCGCCGGACACGCCGCTGGAGCAGGCCGGCCTGCTGGTGGCCATGCTGTGCCGCCGGCAGAAGCAACCGGCAGCCCAGCTGCAGCGCTTGCTGCACGATGCCTGTGCGCTGTTCGCTGCGGATGATGGCCACGCCGCGCAGGCGCAGCTGGCGGCCAGCGCTGGACAGGATGCGCGTGCACTGGAGGCGTGGCTGGGCGTGCTGGCCGCGCAGGACGTGCTGCTGGCACCAGACGAGGTGATGGAGGCGGTGCTGGCGGTGTCGCCGCACGCGTATCCCGGCGCGGACTTCCAGGAGGCCTGCAGGATCACCCTGGAAGAGCACACGATCCACTTTCCGGCCACATCGCTGGCCGAAGGCGATGACGAAGACGCCGGCGACGACCAACAGACAATGCACGCGACCCAGCACAACGGTCTGTTCACCTCCGAACAGGCACGCGTGCTGCGCGCGATCGCCGCCAATCCCGATGAACTGATCGACCTGCAGGCCTACGCCGGCACCGGCAAGGGCCATCTGGTGCTGGCGCTGCTGCAGGCGCGCCCGGGCCGCTATACCTACGTGGCGCCTACGCGTGGCCAGGTTGAGGCATTCCGCGCGCGGCTGCCGGCCGACGCCAGCACGCGGCTGCTGACCCAGATCGAGTTCGCCAACACGATCGCCCGTCATGCCGCCGCCAACGGCCTGACCGGTGGCTTCGTACCGACGTACCGGCAGAGCACGCTGACCCTGCGCGAGGCGGCCGCACGCCTTGGCTTGCCGGCCATCGGCGCGCGTCGGCCGGACCAGGTCTTGATGATCGCCCTGGAAGCCATCAATCGCTGGTGCGCGTCGTCAGCGCCGAACCTGCAGGCCTGGCACTTCCAGCGCTCGCTGGGCGCAGCGCAGCTGGAAGCCACGCCGTTCATCGCGGCGGCGGAGTTCGTCTGGCGCTGCATGTTCGATGCAGTGGTCCAGAAGGGCGGCTGCCTGCGGTTGGATGCGGGCCATATCGGCAAATGGCTGGCGCTGCGTGGCGTGCCGCTGCCGGTGTCGCTGGGCATGGTGCTGGTCGATGAGGCGCACGATCTCAGCCCGGCGTGGAAACAGCTGCTGGCCACCCACGCGCCCGGCGTGGTCAGCCTCGGCGATCCGCATCAGCGGTTGAGCGGACGCGTACAGCGCTGGTCATCGGCGAAAACGCTGGAGATGCACCAGTCGGTGCGCCAGGGGCGCCAGGTCGATGCGCTGGTCAACCAGTCACTGGCGCTGGACGATCTCGGCGAGCCGGCACCGTTCATGGGGGCCAGCGACCGCGCCACCGGCCTGCGACGCTATGACGAGTGGTCGGTGGTGCCCAGCACCGGCGCCCGCTTGTACGGCAGCCTGTGGCGGATGCTGCTGGAAGCCAATGAACTGGTTGCGCGCGGCGCGCGCGTGCATCTACACCCAGCGTCGCGGCAGGCGCTGTTGAAAGAGGTGGACGGTCCGATCGACGCATGGCGCAGCGCCGCCGGTGGCGGCCCCGGACAACGTTGGGAAAGCTTCGTGCAGGTCTGCGCCAAGCGTGGACAGGCGGACATTCCCGCGCTGTTTGCCGGTGGCTTCGATGCTGCGGCGTTGCAGCGCCTGCTCGGGCGACTGGTCGATGCGGACGAGGCCAGCATCGTGCTGTGCCTGGCCCAGCATGCCAAGAACCTGCAGTTCGCCACCGTGTCCATGGCGCCGTGCTGCTTCGACAGCGGCCACGACGCGCGCGCGCAGCACAGCCCGGTGCGCGCCGCCTACGTGGCGATCACCCGTGCCCAGCAGCAGCTGTGGCTGCCGGGGGACGCGATGGAGCAGTTGCAGCTGAGCGCACAGCGGCATGACCGGGCGGTGGACGAACGACGCCGGCAGCGACGCCTGGCCAGTGGCTACCCACCGCCGCGGCGCTGACCGCAGCAGTCGTTCAAGCGGCGCGCTTCAGCACTTTTCCTTGCGGCCCATCAGCTTGCCCAGGCGCGAAGGTTCGTCGCACTTCGGCGCAGCCACCGGTGCCGGCGCCAATGCGGCGGCGCGGGCCCTCTGCAGCTGCTGGATCTTGGCGCGGATCTGCGGCATCGCCGCCATCGCGGCCTTCTCGCCTTCCAGGATGGCAGTGCCACGCTGGCTGAAGTCGGCAGCGCCGATGTCCAGCACCTTGGGCCGGATCACGATGTCCGCGCGTGCCAGTTCCTGCTCACCCAGGCGCTGGCCCATGATCGAGATTGACTGGTTGACGATGCCGAGCATGCCGGTCGGTGCCTTGCCGCTGGCCTTGCTGGAGATGTCCACGGCGATCACGAACTCGGCGCCGAGCTGGCGCGCGGCGTCCACCGGCACCGGGCTGACCACGCCGCCGTCGATGTAGTTGCGGCCACCGATCTTCACCGGCTCGAACACGCCGGGGATGCTGCTGGAAGCACGCACGGCCTGGCCGACGTTGCCGCGCACGAAGATCGAACGCTCGCCGGTTTCCAGCTGGGTGGCGACGGCGGCGAACGGCTTCTTCAGGCGCTCGGCCGGGCGGTTGGCCACCTGTTCGTTGACGTAGTCCTGCAGCTTCTGGCCCTGCACCAGGCCACCGGAAAACAGGCGTACGTCGCGGATGCTGGCTTCATCCAGCGCCACCGCCTTGCTCTGCATCTGGAAGGCGTCCATGCCGCTGGCATACAGGGCGCCGACCACGCTGCCGGCACTGGTGCCTGACACCACCACCGGTTCGAAGCCGTTGGCCTCGAGCATCTTGATCACGCCGATATGCGCAAAGCCCTTGGCCGCGCCGCCGCCGAGCGCGATGCCGATCTTCACCGGCTTGGCCTGCGGAACCAGGGTGGGCTGCACGGGCGGGGTGGGGCGAACCTCTTCACC
>NZ_QAIJ01000288.1:0-1147 GCF_003060985.1 Stenotrophomonas sp. HMWF023 | reverse complement strand
GCACCTGCAGCGTGGTGCCAAACGACCACTGCTTGTTCAGTGCATACGCAGCACGCAGCTTGAACTGGTGACGGAAGTCGTTGAACAGCACGCCGTAACGTTCGTTGGTGGCCGGGTGATCCCAGAACTGGACCATGCCGGTGTCGCCGTAGTTGGTATCGGAGTTCACCGGCCCTTCGAAATTGCCCTCGCTCTTGGACCACAGGTAGGACGCGTTGAGCATCCACTTCTCGTCCCACGCGCGGTCGATCTGGAATTCCAGCGCCTTGTAGGTCCGCTTCGGCTTGGAATAACCGATCACCTCGCCGCTGCCACCCTTGCGATAGCCGCTGTTGGCGGTGTCGATGGTGATCCAGCCTTCGTTGGCGCAGCCGATGCTCTTGTCGCCCCAGATCGTCAGGCTCTCGC
Source organism: Stenotrophomonas sp. HMWF023 (assembly GCF_003060985.1). Lineage (NCBI taxonomy): Bacteria > Pseudomonadati > Pseudomonadota > Gammaproteobacteria > Lysobacterales > Lysobacteraceae > Stenotrophomonas > Stenotrophomonas sp. HMWF023. The sequence goes on along the minus strand of NZ_QAIJ01000288.1, from coordinate 739 downwards.
CCGGGTTTGCGATCGGCCACAACGTGCTCGGCGTCGGTCCGCAGGGGGTGTAATTGATGCGGATGTCATCCAGTGCGCGGGTCATGCGCCGGTAGGTCGCGTTGACGCCCCACGACCAGGCCTGGTTGATCATGTTCTGGAAACCGAGGATGTACTCGTCCTGGTAGACCGCCTTCAGGTCCTTGTCCACGCTCTGCCGCAGGTCGGCACCACCGGTGTTCATGCGGGTGTCGGTCGGCCCGATCTGCTGGCCGATGACCGGCGCCATGTACGCCGAACCGGTGGGCGAGGTCTTCCGTTCCCAGCCCTCAAGCACGTAGTAGCTGTACTCGTCGGTCAGGCCGCCGGCGAAGTTGACGTTGATGTTGTTGGTCACCGGCAGGTAGTAACGGCCCGCGTTGCCGAACACCTTGGTGCTGCCGTCGCCCTTCATGTCCCACGAGAAGCCCACGCGCGGTGCAATCAGATCGTCCATCTTGATGAACGCCTTGCCGGCGGCGGTGCGGTTTTCGAAGCGGTCCCAGCGCACGCCCAGGTTCAGCATCAGGTTCGGGGTGATGTTCCAGATGTCTTCCAGGTAGAAGGCATTGGCTTCGGTCTCGAATTTGCCGCCGGATTGCCGGTTGCGCGCACGCAGCATCTCGGTGACACCGGCCGGCACGTAGGCATTGGCGCCGTCCCACACTTCATCCCCGGGACGCGCCACGTAGGCGGTGTAGCTCAAGGCGGTCGGCCCGGG
>NZ_QAIJ01000287.1:4725-11422 GCF_003060985.1 Stenotrophomonas sp. HMWF023 | reverse complement strand
CTCGTCGACCGCGCACTGGCGCGCCTGGCCCAGGCAGTGCCCGATCCCATCCCGGCCGAGCTGCAGCCGATGCTGACCCGGCTGGCGGTGACCAGCGATTTCGCCATGGATACCCTGGTGCGCCAGCCCGGCCTGTTGACGCAACTGGCCACTCCCGATTGTCCGCCCCTGCCAGCCCCCGTGCTCGACCCGCTGCAGCCCAGCGACTGGCCGGCGCAACTGCGCCGCTGGCGCACGGCGATGTCGACCCGCTTGATCTGGCGCGACCTGGCCGGTTTGGACGACGTGCCACAGACCCTCGCCGGTGCCACCGCGCTGGCCGAGGACTGCCTGCGCTTGGCGCTGGACGCCCTGCAGCAGGAGTTCGCCCAGCGCCATGGGGTGATCCTCGATGACCACGGTCAACCGCAGCAGCTGGTGGTGTTCGGCCTGGGCAAGCTGGGTGGTGGCGAGCTCAACTTCAGTTCCGATGTCGATCTGGTCTACGCCTACGTGCAGGGTGGTGAATCCGACGGCGCGCGCGCGCTGGCGGCCGAAGAATATTTCGCCCGGCTCGGCCAGCGCTTGGCCAAGCTGCTGGATGAAACCACCGTCGATGGCTTCAGCCATCGCGTCGACCTGCGCCTGCGCCCGTTCGGCAGCGCCGGCCGCGTGGCGCTGTCATTCGCAGCGATGGATCAGTACTTCCAGCGCGAAGGCCGCGACTGGGAGCGCTATGCCTGGTTGAAAGCACGCGCGGTGGCGGGCGATATCGCCGCTGGTGAGGCCTGGCTGCAGACGCTGCGCCCGTTCGTGTACCGCCGCTACCTGGACTTCACCGCGCTTGATGGCCTGCGCGAAATGAAGGCGGCGATCACCGCCGAAGTCGCGCGCCGCGAGATGCACGACGACATCAAGCGCGGCGCCGGCGGCATCCGCGAAATCGAATTTCTGTGCCAGGCACTGCAGCTCATTCGCGGCGGCCGCGAGCCGGCGCTGCGTGAGCGGCGGCTGCTGGTCGCGCTGGATGCGCTGGTCGCTGCCGGGCAGATCGCCAGCGATGATGGCGCCGCGTTGCGCGAGGCCTACCTGTTCCTGCGCCGGCTGGAAAATCGCCTGCAGATGCTGCGCGATGCACAGACCCATGTGCTGCCGTCCGATGTGCTGGATCGCGAACGCATTGCCATCGGCCTCGGCTATGCCGATTGGGATGCGCTGCGCGCTGCATTGACCGTGCAGCAGCAGCGCGTCAGTACCGAGTTCGCCGCATTGCTGGCCCCGCGCAAGGGCCAGGCCGCGCCGGATGCGCTGGCCAACTACTGGCGCAGCCTGCCCGAGGGCAGCAACGCACCGCTGCTGGCCGAGGCCGGTTTCCTCGATGCGAATGGCGCCGATCAGTCACTGCGTGATTTCGCCCAGGGCACCGGCGTGAAGTCGCTGTCCGATGCGGCGCGTGCGCGCCTGGACCGCGTGCTGCCAGCACTGCTGCACGCCGCCACCCGTTCACCGCAGCCCGATGCCGCACTCAAGCGCGTGCTCGGCCTGCTGCAGGCAGTGCTGCGCCGTACCAGCTATCTGGCGCTGCTGGACGAACAACCCAGCGCGCTTGCGCGCCTGGTCGACGTGCTCGCACGCAGCGCATTGCTGGCCGAACGCCTGGCCGCGTATCCGCTGCTGCTGGACGAACTGCTGGACGTGCGCGTGTCCGGGCCGATGCCCGATGCAGCCGGCATGTTGGCCGAATGCCAGCAGGTGCTGACGGTTGAAGATCCCGAATCGGCACTGCGCTGGCTCAATGAAACGCGCCTTGCCCTCAGTTTCCGCATGGCCATGGCCACGCTGGACGGACGCCAGGGCGCGGTCGACAGCACCCGGCAACTGGCCGAACTGGCGCAGGCGGTGGTGGTCACCGTGCTGGCGATGGCCGAGGCCGATATGCAGGCCGCACACGGCGTGATTGCCGGCGGTCGCTTCGCGATCATCGGCTACGGCAGCCTGGGCGGCCTGGAGCTGGGCTTCGGTTCGGATCTGGACCTGGTGTTCCTGCACGACCATCCCGCCGGCGTGGAGGCCAGCGATGGCGCGCGCCCGCTGGAGCCGGGCCGCTGGTATGCGCGCCTGGCCCAGAAGGTGATGGCGCTGCTGGCTGCGGTCACCGCCGCCGGCCGCCTGTACGACATCGACGTGCGCCTGCGCCCGGATGGTGGCAAGGGCTCGCTGGTGTCTTCGCTGGCCAGCTACACCGAGTACCAGCGCGAACGCGCATGGACTTGGGAACACCAGGCGCTGGTGCGCGCTCGCGGCGTGGCTGGCGATGCCAGCCTGTTGCAGGATTTCGAACAGGTGCGTGCGCAGACGCTGGGCCGCGAACGTGATCGCGCAACGCTGTATGCCGATGTACTGAAGATGCGCGGGCGCATGCGCACCGAACTGGACCGCAGCGATGCCGCACGGCTCGACCTGAAGCAGGGCGCAGGAGGCGTGGTCGACCTGGAATTCCTGCTGCAGACCGGCGTGCTGGCGCGCAGTGCGCAAACACCTGCGTTGCTGCAGCCGCGTGCCACACCGGCATTGATCGACGCGTTGGCAGCGGCGGAGTTCCTGCCCGAAGCCACCGCCCAAGCGCTGCATGGCGCGCATGCGACGCTGCTGGAAGTAGGGCTGGCCTGCACGCTGGATCGCAGGCCACGGTTGGCGCCGACGACGCCGGCCATCGAAGACGCGTGTGCGGCGATCAGCGCCGCGTGCATCGCCGCGGACCTGCCGTTCGCCTGAGTGCAGGTGGTGTGGATGCCAACCAAGGTTGGCAACTACCGAATGATGGCCTGCTGTTGGTAGGTGCCAACCTTGGTTGGCACGCTGTTGCCGGCGCCATGAACGCTGACGGATTGTGCCAACCAAGGTTGGCAACTACCGGGCGAAGGTTTGCTGTTGGCATCCACCGCGCGATGGCTTGCTGTTGGTAGGTGTCAACCTTGGTTGGCACGCTGTTGCCGGCGGCATGAACGCTGACGGATCGTGCCAACCAACGGTCGGCACCTACCGGGCGAAGGTTTGCTGTTGGCATCCACCGTGCGATGGCATGCTCTTGGTAGGTGCCAACCTTGGTTGGCACGCTGTTGCCGGCGCCATGAACGCTGACGGATCGTGCCAACCAAGGTTGGCACCTACCAGGGCAACGGCGGTCAGCCCGCTGTGCGCAGCGGCGCCATCTTCCACAGCAGCGCGCGGAACGGGGCCAGCAGGCATACGCCGATCGCCAGCTTTACCGCCAGGTCGCCCGCCGCCCAGCTCACCCACGGCAGGGTGGAACCGGCGAAGGCGATCGACCAGAAAATGGTGGTATCCACCGTCGCGCTGCAGGTGGTGGCCACCATCGGTGCGCGCCACCAGCTGCCACGGCGAAGGCGGTCGAACACGGTGATGTCCAGCAACTGGGCCACGATGAAGGCCGAGCACGAAGCGATCGCAATGCGTGGCGTCGCCACCCACACCGACAGCAGCACCGCCACCGCGAAACCAATCCACGCCACGCGGCGGGCCGGGCCCGGGCCGAAGCGGCGGTTGATCAGGTTGCTGACCAGAAACGCGACCGGGTAGCTGAAAGCACCCCAGGTCAGCCAGTCATTGATCGGGTACTGCACCAGCACGTTGGACAGCAGCACCACCGCGCCCATGGCCAGTACCGCCAGCACCAGGGCGCGGGCGGTCAACGGGGCAAAAACAGGCGCAGGACGCACGGACATGGCGAGCCAGGGGAAAAAGGGGATCGCCCATTATCCGCCCGGCCCACCGCAAAGCCAAAAACGGCCGTTCAGCTTTACAGCTGTTCGCTCAGCGCGTCGCCGGCGGCATAGGCCGTGGGCACATAGGCCAGGGCCTTGCCGTCGCTGTTCTTCACCGTCCAGCCGGCACCGGCATCGGTCGGGTCGAAGCGCACCTGCTGGCCGACCACGAAGCCGGCCACCGGGTCATCGCCCTCAATCGCCGGCCACTGCAGGGTCGCAGTCTGGTCGGCCTTGTCCGGCACCTGCAGATGCACCTGGCGCTCGCCGGCGGCGGTGGTCGCCACCTGCTTCACTTCCATCGGCGGCAGCGGCACCGCCGGGGTGCGCTCGGCGACCTTGCCATTGCGCTCGCTGGCCTTGAACGGCGCCTTGGACAGCGCGGCCAGGCCCATCGAAGTGGCCAGCGGAACAGACACCACGATCAATGAAGTGACCAGCACGCTGGCCTGGCCGCTGTTGAGGTGCGGGGCGGCACCGGCGTGCACGGTCGGCACCGTCAGGGCAGACAACAGCAGGGCGGCGGCGGGGGCGCGCAGGGAACGAAGCATGGTGACCTCCTGGTCGGGAAGAGAAGCAGCGGCTCAGCGCTGCGTATCGAATATATCGCGTGGGCCGGTGGCCTCGGGCAGGTATTCCAGCGGCCGGCCCTGGTTGTCGCTCACCTGCCAGCCGTTGCCCGATCCGGTGGGTTGGAAGTTCACCGTCTGCCCGACGTTGAACTGCACGGCCGGGTCGCCGGGGCGCTTGGGCCATTGCATGGAGGCGGTGTTCTGCGGGTTGCTGGCGTCCTGCAGCAGCACCTCGCGGCGACCATCGACGGTGGTGGAAATGGCGCTGACCTGCATCTGCGGCAGCTTCACCGCGCCCTGGCCCGCGGGCACGCCGGTATCTTCGGCTTCTTTGGCCGCCGCCGCTTGCGCAGCTGCCACCATCGGTGCGGACATCTCCAGGCTCGGCCCTTCGGGCACGCTGTTCTGGATGATCACGATGCGGCGCTCGGCATGTGCCGGCGCTGCGGACAACAGGCTGCCGCACAGAAGCACGGCCATCGCGGAAAACTGCAGGTTGCGCATCATCTTCTCCTTGCCAGGTCAGGGCGCAGCGGCGGCGGTGCCGTCGACCGTCGCATGTGCAATGGTCAGTTCCTGCTGCAGCTGGCTGCGCTGGTGCAGGAAGTCGAATACCGATTCCACCGTCACCACTGAGTAGTTGCCGGAAATGCGTTCGCTGGCCGGATGGTCGGTGGTGGTGGCGTTGGCCACGAACAAGCGCGCACCCACGCGCTTGCCCAGGCCGATATGCAGCACGCTGGGCTGGAACTTCTGCGCGCGCAGCCATTGCTGCGCCTGTTCGCGCTTGACGATGACCGGGCCACCTTCAGCCTGCGCCATTGCCGCGGCCAGCACTTCCAGGATCCACTGGTTGGAATTCTGGAAGTCGGTGGCGAACGGGTAGGCCACGACGTTGTACTTCGATTCGTGCAGCGCCTTGGGCTGGATCGCCGGTGCTGCCAGCATCCGCTTCAGTGCCTGCTGCAACGCCGGCGGCGGCACGCCGATGCGCAGATCGGTATGGGTGCCGCTCTCTCCGACGAAATTGCCCAGGCCTTCGCGGTACAGCTGCGAGCTGTCGGTCTTGCAGCGGTTGAGCAGGTGCATCGCGCGCCAGCGGCCGTCGTCCTCGCGCAGCAGGAAGGCCAGGTGGCTGTGGCGCAGGCCATAGCGGGTCAGATCCTGGCCACCACGCGCGGCGATCACCACCTCCACGTCGGGCAGCGCATCCAGGCGCTCGGCCGTGGTCCACGCCACATCGAACATCGCCGCCTGCGCGGCCACGCTGGGGTAGCGCTCCAGGCAGGTGCCGCTGTCGGCCCATGCCGGCGCGGAAGCCAGCAGGCCCATCAACAACAGCAGGCCGCAGCGCAGGCGATGCAGACGTTCCATGTATACCGCTCCAGAGGCGGGCAGGCCCGCGCGCCGATCATACCCGGATCGCTGGAATCAGCGCTCCACGCCCTTGCGCCGCAATTCCTTGTCGCAGGTATCGCTGATCGGCGCGATCGGCAACGGCGGGCGCTCGTTGCGCGGATTACGCAGCGCCGGCTGCTCGCGGTAGGCATCCAGCTGCTGCTGGCACGCGTGCGACAACGGGTCCAGTTCGGTGGGGGTGGTAGAGCAGGCCGCCAGCAGGGCCAGCGGCAGCAGAAGCAGGGTACGCATGGGGACGTCCAGTCCGAGGGGGAGGCTGGACTCTAACCGCGCTGCTGGATCGAAATGTTCAGAAAACGCTGGACGGCGTCATCCCAACGCCAGCCGCGCTTTGACCTCGGCGGCAATCCGCGCGGTCTCGCGCAGTGGTTCGATGCGGTCGTACTGCCAGTCCAGCCAGCGTGACTGCAAGCGCCCGCGCTCGCGCAGCTGCTGCTGGAAGCGCGCCAGCCGTCCCTGCGCCGTATCGGCCAGGGCCACCATCACCGGCATGCGCGTGGCACTGGCCTCGGACAGCAGGTTCACCGAATCGGGCGACACCACCACCCGGTTGGCCCAGCCGAGCAGGCCGGCATACGGGTTCACGCCGTCACCGCCATCGCCCCAGATCACATGCGGCAGGTCGGCGAACTTCGCCCGCAGGATCTCGGCCAGTGCCGGCGGCGTGCGCCGCGAAGTGGTTGCCAGCAGGCTGCCACCCTCGCTGCGGATCTGTTCGGCCAGCGCCTGGAACACGTGCACCATCGCGGTCTCATCCCACGGTGCCAGCGGCGTGGGGCCGCCCACCAGCAGCGCGGTGCGGGGGCCGGGCAGGGTGCTGAAGCTGGCGAACGCAGCGCGGCCCCAGGCCAGCCAGTCATCGTCCACCGGGTTCAGGCTGCCGATCAGGGTCAGCACGTTGCTGCCGCGCAGGGCGTCATGCTCGGGCACCACCACCACGTC
>NZ_QAIJ01000287.1:0-4715 GCF_003060985.1 Stenotrophomonas sp. HMWF023 | reverse complement strand
GATCTGCACCACCTGGCTGCCACGCGCACGCAGCACGCGCAGTGCACCGGCGGCCTGGCGGCCACAGCCGATCGCCAGCGTGGGCGCCTCGGCAGCGAGGGACGCGAACGCCTCGCCGTAGCCGTTCACATCACCGGGCAAGCGCCGCGGCGACAGCCAGCGCCACGGGGCGCGGGGTTGCAGAACCAGGGGGCGGTGGCTGCCCAGGCGCAGCGCCGTCGCCAGCGCGACCGCCTGGCGGACATTACCGGCACGGCCATCGGTGACCGTCCATGGCGTGCTCGATCGTTTCACCATTGGCATTAATTCGTTTCAATCCTGCTGGGTGTTGCAACAGTCGCGACACTCTACACTGCGGATCGACGTTTCGCCCCGCGCCGCCCGCGGGCACTGACCTTAGCCGCCCTGGAGATCCACGATGTCCCACGCGCTCGACGCTGCTGCACTGGACCAGTTGTTCCGCACCGCCCGTACCCAGAACGCCTTCCTCGACAAGCCTGTCGAAGACGCGCAGCTGCACGCTCTGTACGACCTGCTGAAGTGGGCGCCCACCGCCGCCAACGGCAGCCCGGCCCGCTTCGTGTTCGTGAAGTCGGCCGAAGCCAAGGCCAAGCTCGCACCGGCGCTGTCCGAAGGCAACCACAACAAGACACTGGCCGCCCCGGTCACCGTCATCGTGGCCTTCGACCAGGACTTCCACGAGAAACTGCCGTACCTGTTCCCGCACACCGATGCCAAGGCCTGGTTCGACGGCCCGCGCGAAGGCCGCCATGAAGGCGCGTTCCGCAACGGCAGCCTGCAGGGCGGTTACCTGATCCTGGCCGCACGCGCGCTGGGCCTGGATGCCGGCCCGATGTCCGGCTTCGACAACGCCAAGGTCGATGAAGCCTTCTTCGCCGGCACCAGCATCAAGTCGAATTTCCTGGTCAACCTGGGGTACGGTGACGATTCGGGCCTGTTCCCCCGTCTGCCGCGTCTGTCCTTCGACGAAGCGGCGCGCATCGCGTAAGTCGCTGTATCGGTTTCGGGCCCGCCCGCCGTGGCGGGCCGTTGCTGCACTGTGTTCCCACCCTACGATCCGGAGAGTTCCTGAGATGAGCGCCACCCGTAAACTGCTGCTGCCGCTGGCCCTGACCCTGGCCATCGCCGCCTGCTCCAAGCCGGCCGACACCGCCGCCCCGGCCGCCGATGCTGCTGCCCCGGCCACCACTGAGCAGGCTGCCACCACCCCGGCCGCCGACGCCGCTGCTGCTGCCCCGGCGGCTGCCGCCATCACCATCGCCTCGGGCACCTACAAGCTCGACCCGACCCACACCGACGTGCTGGCGCAGTGGAGCCACTTCGGCTTCTCCAACCCGAGCGCGCACTTCGGCAATGCCGAAGGCACCCTGGTGTACGACGCCACCGACGTCACCAAGTCCACCGTGGAAGTGAAGCTGCCGCTGAGCGGCCTGAACAGCTTCACCGCCAAGTTCGACGAGCACCTGAAGAGCGCCGACTTCTTCGACGCTGGCAAGTTCCCGGCCGCCAGCTTCAAGAGCACCAAGGTCGAATCGGCCGGCACCAACAAGCTGACCGTCACCGGCGATCTGACCATCAAGGACATCACCAAGCCGGTGACCCTGGATGTGACCGTCAACGGCGGCGGCGAGCACCCGATGGCCAAGGTTCCGGCTGCTGGCTTCGATGCCACCACCACGATCAAGCGCAGCGATTTCGGCGTCGGCGCCTACGCCCCGAACGTCAGCGATGAAGTGAAGATCCGCATCACCACCGAAGCCACCGGCGAGAAGCCGGCTGCTTGATGCAACATCCCGCTCACTCGTCGTGAGAAGGCAGAAGGCCCGCTGAAAAGCGGGCCTTCTTTTTTGCGTGCTCCGGTAGGTGCCGACCTTGGTCGGAACACAATCAATCCGCAGGCCAACCAAGGTTGGCCACTACCGGGTATGCGCGCTCAGCGCAGCGTACCCAGCCACGCGGCCGACGCTTCGCTCGGGCTCTGCTTGGCCTTCACCACCAACCCGCTCGCGCGCACGAACGTCTGCGCGGCCTGTGCCACCACCTGGCGGGCGATCAGCGCGGCCTGCCTGGTAGACGCCTGCTGCTTGCGCAGCTGCACGATATGCACCGACGGGCGACCGACCGGCGCGTACTTCTGGTCGCGGCGCAGGATGTCCGCCACCTGTGCCACTTCGTGTTCGGCCTGCAGGTAGCGGTGCTGGGCCTCGACCAGCTCACGCAGCGGTGCGCGCGCCGCTGCCGGGTCGGCGAAGGCAGACAGCGCTGCGTCGCAGGCGGTGTCGTCGGCCAGGCGGGTACGCAGCGTGTCCACGCCGCTCAGGGTCAGTTTGCCCACGTGGGGCCTCGTTGGTGCAGGAAAGGAGCGCGATTGTCGCATGGGGTCGCGGTTACCATGGCGGCCGCACTGAACCACGGAAGGCAACACCATGCAGGAAGCGCAGTACTGGCTTGGCGAATTCTGGACCGGCCTGAGCGTGCTCGATCTGATCGGCGGCAGCGTGCTGGGCACCCTGTTGGGGCTGGCGCTGGGCATCTTGGCCTGGCGCTGGCTGCATCGACGCGGCTGGCTGCGGCGACAGCGGCGTTGGCACCACGGGCTGCTGGCCTCGTATGTGGTGCTGCTGCCGTTGCTGGTCGCGTTCTTCGGCCTGCAGCTGGGCTTCACCGCCGGCGCGCACCGCGCGCTGTTCAAGCAGCTCGATCACTTCCAGCCGCACCTGCAGACAATGGTGGAAGGATGGAGTAGCGGCTTCACCGCTTCGCTGGAAGACGAGCGCATGCGTGCAGCGCTGCAGAGCCAGGGCACGGTGGGTGATGTTGCGGATTCGCTGGCCGCGATCTACCTGAGCGAGCATCCGCTGCCCGGTGTGGATCACCTGGGTGACGGGCCGATGGCCCGTGGTGTGGGCTGGGTAATCGGCAAGGTGCGCGCGGGGCTGCTGCGCGCGATGGTGGAAGACACGCTGATCGACAAGGCCGGCACGGTCGGCCTGGAACCGAAGATGGTGCGCGAGGCACTGACCATGCGTATGGATGAGCTGCTGCATACACGTGGCGTGCTGCGGCTGGTGAAGGCGCAGATCAACGGCATGATGCCGGGCGTGTACCTGGGGTTGCTGCTGCCGCTGGCGATCATCGCGCTGCTGGTGGCGCTGGAGATCTGGGCCGCGCACCGGTTCGGGTGGGCGCGTGGGGCTGCGCCCCGCGCTCCTGTAGAGCCGAGCCCATGCTCGGCTCATCGCGCGTAGCGCGAGGGCGGATAGAACAGCAGCCGAGCATGGGCTCGGCTCTACATAGTCAAAGGCGTGCGGACCAACGGTCCGCACCTACCGTTTTGCGGTCAATCGCCGTCCTGTTCGTCCGGGTGCGCCTTCCAGTAACCGGTCGAGCGGATCCAGTCGCGTGGCACGCCCAGGTGGCCTTCGATGAACTTGCGCATCATCCGTGCGCGGCGCGATTCGGTGGCGATCCAGTAGAACGCATCGCCCTCCGGCGCCTCGAAGTCGGTCAGCATGTCTTCCAGCAGCGTGCTGCTGGCCGCCGGGAAGCCATTGCGCTCCAGCCAGTGGATGCGCACGTTCTCATACTGCGGCAGATCCTGGCGCTCGTCCTCGTCGGCCACTTCGATGTACGCCTGCACCTGCGCGCCTTCGGGCAGCACGTCCAGCCAGCGGGCGATGGCCGGCAGCGCGGTCTCATCGCCAATCAGCACATAGGCGTCGTAGCTGTCGGCAACCACGAACGAACCGCGCGGGCCGCCAATCACCAGCGTGTCGCCGGCCTGTGCGCGCTCGGCCCATGGCCCGGCAATGCCCTGGTCGTGCAGCACGAAGTCGATGGCCAGCTCGCCGGTTTCGTGGTCCCACCAGCGCGGGGTGTAGTCGCGTGCCGGCGAAGGCTGCTTGCCTTCCGGATAGCTGCGGCCCTCGGCGGTCAGCACCGGCAGCACCATTTCACCGCTGGCGTTAGGGAAGAACAGCTTGATGTGGTCGTCGGCGCCGGGCGAATCGAAGCCGGCCAGGTCGTCGCCGCCCAGCACGATGCGGCGCATGTGCGGGGTGACAGTCTCGGTGCGCAGCACCGTCAGTTCACGGAAGCGCACATCCAGGCGCAGGCGCGAGTTGTGATGTTCGGTCATGGGGGTACCTGTCAGAAGGTCGCGCGGGGGCGCGCGGCATGGGGGAAGACCTGGCTGGATTCAGTCTGGCTGGGTCGTAGAAAAGGGAGAGGACACGTTGCCGGCCTGGCCATTGATCAGCGCCGACGCGCGTGTCAGCAGCGCGGCCACCTGCTCGGCTTCGCCGTCGGCCCAGCGCCCGTGGTGGTGCACCAGCGCCAGCTTGAACTCGCGCAGCGCAGCGGCCAGTGGCGCCGGCAGCGAGGCCTTGGTGATCTCGCGGGCGCGGTCGAACGCGCGTCGCTGCGCCAATCGCACCTGGGTGCGCTGCACCTTCAGCTCGAACTCGCCGGCGGTGGTGATGCGGAACACACGGCGGCCGTCCACCTCTTCCGACTCCACCCAGCCGGCCTGCTCGAAGCTGGCCAGCAGCGGGTACATGGTGCCGGCACTGGGGGTGTAGGCCTGCATGAACATGGTGCTGATGTGCTGCATCAACTCGTAGCCGTGGCGCGGCTGCTCGCCGATCAGCGCCAGCACCAGCAGACGCAGGTCGCCACGGCTGAGCACGCGCGGC
>NZ_QAIJ01000286.1:0-10305 GCF_003060985.1 Stenotrophomonas sp. HMWF023 | reverse complement strand
AGCTTCTACATCACCGGTGACATGCGCGAGGGCGACCATGTGCCCATCGGGCAGGCGTTTGCCGACTATTTTGGCGGCACCATTCCCGGCGTTCCGGCCAACATGAATGTCACCACGCTCTCGTTCACCGCCGATCCCATCGGGCAGGTGTACCAGGGCCAGTCCATCGTGATCTTTGGCACACCCGATGACCCGCAGCCGGACCAGGCATGGACGATCATGTCGATCGGTACGGTCGGCATTTCCGTGCAGCAGCTGGAAATGTGGGTCGAGGCGCGACAAGGTCATGTTGGCGGCGGCATCTCCGGCGTCTTCTTCCTCAAGGGTGCTGGCCATACCTCGGGAGAGGATCCGAGGCTGACCCTCCTGGCCGAACGGCCGGTGCAGGGCGATGATGCGCCGCAGGGCTGGCTGTTTGCAGCGCATCTATTCCCCGGTACGTCCATCGACCTCACGCAGATGGTGGCCCGCTTCATCATGGGCGACCCCGACTACGTGGTGCCGGGTTACGTGCCCACGATCGCCATCGACGCCCTGGACGCCACATTCGCGACGGGCCCCGGCGCTTACACGTTCAAGGGAACCGCCTCGGCACGCTGGACACCGAAGCTGTTCGGCACCGAACTGATGGTCAATGCATCGGCGAGCACCGACATCGCGCGTGCCGGAACCAACGCACCGGTCACCGGCACCCTGAGCGGCAGCTTCGCCATCAACAAGTTCGCCATCCAGGTTGCGATGGACATCGGCGTCGCCGAGCCGACCTATCTGTTCAAGGTGCTGTACGGCGAGCGCTGGATCCAGGCCACCACCTCCTGGCGCGGCAAGCCGGACGCACGCCATCAGGTGGTCGCCCTGCAATTGGGCGGCATTACGCTCGGCGAGATCCTCGAAGATCTGGTCAACCTCGCGGCCCCTACGCTGGGATTCACGCTCGATCCGCCATGGGACCTGCTCAAGCGCGTGGACCTGTCGCGCTTCGTGCTCACGCTTGACCCGCAGGAGAACGTCGTCGAGTTCACCTTCGATGCACAGGTGAACCTGGGCGTGATGCGGGTGGACACGATCGGGGCCCGGTATCGTCGCGGGACGGGCCAGGGCAAGGTCGAGCTCATCCTCACCGGCAACTTCCTGGGGCAGGGCTACAGCGCCAATGACCCGTTGAGCTGGGACGTGGTCAATGGCGCGCCGCCGAGCGTGGCCGGGCAGGGGCCCAAGACCGTCGACCTTCGCTTCATCGGGTTTGGACAGCGCATTACCTTCGCCGGGGAAACGCCGGACACCGTTGCGAAGAGCGTTACCCAGCTGCGCAACGCCATGAAGAAGCCGGAACCAGGGAAGAACCCCGTTGGCAACGGGCTGGTGTACGCCGCGGACAGCCAATGGCTGATGGGCCTGGATATCGGTCTGATGGGGATGATCGACCTGGGCATCATCTTCGACGACCCGCGCCTGTACGGCCTGTCGGTGTCGCTGGGTGGCGAGCGCGCGGGCTCGCTGGCCGGGCTGCGCTTCGAGATCCTGTACAAGAAGATCACCAATGACATTGGCATGTACCGCATCGAACTGCGCGTGCCCGATGCGTTCCGTACCATCCAGCTCGGCGCCGTCTCGCTGACCCTGGGCATCGTCGTCATCGAGGTCTACACCAACGGCAACTTCAAAATCGACCTCGGCTTCCCGTACAACCGTGATTACAGTCGCTCGTTCTCACTGCAGGCGGGCATCATCATCGGGCGTGGCGGCTTCTACTTCGGCATTCTCAACGGCGATACCTCCACCAGCGTCCCGAAGATAAGCAACGGCAACTTCTCGCCGGTTATCGAGCTGGGCGTGGGCCTGGCAGCCGGCGTGGGCCGCGAGATCAACGTGGGCGTGCTGTCCGGCGGCGCGTACATCCAGGTGGAAGTGATCTTCCAGGGCGTACTGGCCTGGTTCAACCCCACGGCCAGTGGTGCCCGTTCGGCCATGTACTTCCGTGCACAGGGCGTGGTGGCGCTGCATGGCAAGGTCTACGGCAAGGTGGACTTCGTCGTCATCAGCGCCAGCGTGACGCTGGAGGCCTTCGCGCAGGCCATGGTGGTGTTCGAGAGCTACCGCCCGATCCTGCTCGAATTCACGGTGGGCGTCCGTGCCGAGGCCTCCGTCAAGATCCTCTTCATCCGCATCAACTTCCACTTCTCGGTGACACTGCAACTGGGCTTCACCATCGGCTCGGCCAGCCCGACGCCATGGATCCTGTCTGGTAGCGACAGTACTTCTTCGCCGCGCCTGGGCAGCGCGGGCCGCTCGCAGGTGTGGCTGTCCGCCCCCAGGCATGCACAGCGTACGGCGGCGCTCCGCCACGGCTACGTGACCCGACTGCGGCGCAGTCGCATGGCCCTGGGCACATTGCTGGCCGACGATGGCTATGTGCTGCAGTGGAAGCCGCACACGCTGGTGTTCGACGCCAAGCAGACCGCGCCGCTGACAATGCTTCCCTGCATCACCGTGGGCGACGTGCCGGTGGACTGGGCGGGCGCAACGCCAGACAACACCGCGCCACGCTACCGCGCCGCGTTCCTGCTCTATGCCGATACCGGCATGGATCCGACGCAGAAGACCGCGGCCGGGATGGTCCGGCGCAACGTGGTGTTGAGCGGCGGCAAGACCCTTGCCGCAGACCTGCTGGTCAGCGGTCTGCTGCGCTACGCGCTGTATGCGCTTCCCGACGGCCCCACGTCCACCACCGACCCGATCAATGCTGCACAGGTGGCGCTGCTGCTGGAGCAGTTGGCGTTGCCGCAGACTGCTTCGGCCGGATTCTCCATGGACGGGCTGGACACCTTCTTCTCGACCAACCTATCGTTCGTGATCGGCGGCGTTCCGGTGACGGCCGCGAACGATGAACTGCCGGAACGCAGCGCCATGATCTTCCCCATGCCGCCGGGCCTGACATGGCAGTCGCCGCAGGCGGGAGACCGGGATTTCTCGACGTACAACGCCATGGGTGGTGCATACGAAAGCGGCGTGGCCGCGATCCTCGGCGCGTACTTCCCCGAGGGTGGCAGCGCCCGCGATGCGGCCGACGACCCGGCTGCCTACGCGTCGTTCGCCACCTATCTGTTCCGCGACTTCTGCCAGATGCTGGTCAAGGCGGCCGTGACGGAGGCGCAGAAGCAGTTCGTCGACGTGAAAGTACCGGTCACCGCATCGATGAGCCTCGCTGATGCGGCCAGGACGTTCGACACGGCAGCGGTGCCCTGCGTGAAGGAGGTGGGCGACAACGTGCAGAGCGTGGCCGCCCGCACCGGGGCGACCAGCGAGGAGCTGCTGTTCCTCAATCCCGGTCTGCAGGCGACGATCGACGCTACCCAGGTGGGTGCCGCGCTGGATCCCGAGCCGCTGATCGGCGTGAGCCCGGGCATGCTCGTGCAGGACAATCCAGGCATTGCGCTGGTGGCCTCCGCATGGCCGCTGGGTAACGTCAACCGCGCCGTCGGCGCGCCATCCACCACGCTCGACAACTTGGCCGGGCTGTTCAACGTGGCCAGCGTTGCGAGCCTCTTCGCGTACGTGCCGCCCCCGGGCGATGGCTACATGCTTGGCGTGGACCCCAACCTGCTGAGCGAGGGGCGGGACTTAGCACTTGCGACGCAGGTGTTCACGCCCCCGGCAGACGGTGGATTCGACCGCGCGCGCACCGCCGCGGCGTTCTTCGTACGCTACGCGGACCCGGATCTTTCCGCATCGACGCTGCCGGATGCACCCGACATGCCCGCCTGGTACGCCCAGGCGATCGCCATCCTCAATCCTGCGCTGTCGGCGGCACACGCGGCCGGCGACAGCGTGGAGATCGATCCGGGCGTATCGCTGCGTGTGCCGCGGATCTACGGTGACCGCACTGCCACCCAGGCGTACATCACCCTGCCGGGAGACACCCTGCATCGCATCGGCAGCACCCTCGTGCTGTGCCAGGATGCGGCGGCGCTCGCCTCGCCGCCGTCGCTCTGGCCTGCGTTCGCTGCCGGCGTGGTCGCCGATGGCTCCAGCTTCACGCTGCCAGCCTGGCCGCTGGACGGGAAGGGCCCGGGTATCGTGGTGGAGGCCGGGGAAACCGTCGAACGGCTGGCCCGTCGCCTGGCGGTGAACGTCGGCTACAACGCTGCGTCGGGATGGACCTATGACTGGACAGCGATCTCCGTGTGGCTGGGCCCGGCCGCCATCCTCGCTCCGATGGCGGTGGTGACGCTACCGGGCGCGTCCATCTCGGGCGCCGCCGCGTACACCTTCCAGCAGTTGTCGGACACCTATGGGCTGACGCTTACCGATCTGGCGGTCCGACTGGGCACGCAGAAGGGGCTATTGCCGGACGCTGCGACGCTCACCGTGCGCCAGTTGCCCACACTGAGCGTGCAGGACGTCGAGGACGGCGTGCTGAGCACGGGCTCCTTCGCGGGCGTCGTGAACCAGGCCTCGCAGATGCTGATGTCGGGCCTGCGCCTGCCTGCATTGAAGACGGTGTCGGTGGACGTCGATGGCACGACCGTGCAGGCCGTGGTGCCGGCCCCGTCCCGGCCGACGCCGTTGTACGACCTGACCGGCCAGCAGTTCGATCTCGCCGTGAACGCCGATCCAGACCATGCGAACGACGTGGCACTGACGATGACGGTGACCTCCAGCGTCCCGTGGCTGCAGTTCGGCTCCACGTTCACTGTAGGCGAGGGCCACGACACGGCCACGTTGAATGAACAGCACCCGGCGCTGCTCGCGGACAATCTGCTGCTGCACGCAGCGACTGCGCTGCCACCGGGCATGGTGCTGTTCTCCAGTGTCGGTGACGATTCGCTGGACTTCAGCTTCACCAACGCGCAGATCCTCCATGACGCCCCGGCGACGGGGCTGGCGCTGACGACCCTCCCCGCCGCGCCGCCCGCACCGCAGGCACTGCCGTTGATGGGCACGTCGCCCACTACCTACGGCATCGAGAATCCGGTGACCCTGCAGTCGCCGCAGACGCTGCCCATCCCTGTCGAGGGCACGGCGCTGGCTGGCTACGCAAGTCTGTGGCCCTTCCCGCAGGGCCTGCTCAAACGGGCCGAAGAGGGCGCCACCACGCCATACGCGATCTTCGCCGGCAACCAGCCCGGTGCAACGCTGGAGAACGCGAGGCCGCTGGCATCGACCACCTTCGGCTGCCAGTTGAGCTTCCGCATCCGTCGCATGGACGATGGCAGCCGCCGTTTCCTGCTGCTGGGCGTGGACACCGACCAGCGCGCATGGCTGCTGATGCTGCGCAACGCGATCCTGGCCGGTGGCGCGGACGACGCAACCAAGGGTTACCTCGCCGTCACACCGGCGCCGAACGCCTCCAACGCGCAGGGCATCAGCCTGTTCGACGCGACGCAGCCGTGCTTCCTGATCAAGACCAACCTGTCCACCGACTCGCAGCCGCAGGCGCAGCTCATGCGCGCAGCTGCCCTCGGTGAGATCGACGCACCGGTCTACTACGCCGATTTCGCCACGTCCCTTGCGGACTTCCTGCTGTTGTTGTGGGAAGGCAGCGTGGTGGGTGGAACGGGCTATTACATCGGCTTTGGCAAGGATCTGCCGGGCAGCGCATTCGATGGGCAGGGTTTGGCAACGCTGAACCTGCTGGTCATCGCAGGCGACCAGCAGGCGCTTGCGCCCGGCGGTCGCACGTTGCGCCCCTTCAACAACTGCCTGCTTGTGGCCCCGGGCCTGGATGCGTCGATCCACAGCCTGTATGCCGAAGCCAGCGACGCGTCGGACCTGGCCGAGGTACCGCTGACGCCGCCGGGCACGGCCGGATTCATGCTGACCATCACCACGCCCACCGGCGATAGCCCCGAAGCGGCCTTGCAGGATCGCTACAACACCTTGGTGTACTGGTGTGCCGACAGCAGTTCGCCGTACGCGATCGCACCGGCGTGGACGCCCGCGCTTCCCAAGCCCAGCGACGGGCAATCATTGCAGGCGTGGGAGCGGCAACGTCTTGCGCGCGAAGCGCGCCTGCGCGGCACCGATGCGGATCCCTTGCCGGAGCCCTATTGGCGTTACGAACAGGTGGTGCCTTTCCATCGCTTCACCACCACACTGGCCACCGTCAGCGTTCCTGGGCTGCCTCCCGAGGCCAACAATCCCTACCGCGGGTTCGGCGATGCCAGTGCATGCCCAACCCCGCAGCTCACGTTCTGCCTCTCCGACCTGCTGGGCAACCACAGCCTGGAGCCGTCGGTGACCGGGCAGGGCAGTACGACGCTCACCGTCGGCTACAACGATGCACTGATCGCCCTGTCGCAGTGGCCCGAGGCGACTACGTTCTTCGAGGTCCTGGGCAGCAGCGGCGCGGCGACACTCGCCATGTCGCTCAGCCTGAAGGCAGCGGCCGCACAGCCGGGGCCGTCGCAACGCGGCGATGGCGCCGTGGAACAGGCTCGCCAGCAGAATGCGCAGTACGCCAACATCTATTACCAGCTAGCGCAGCAGGGAATCACCGCGGCTCTGTCCACGTCCCTGCACCATGTCCCGGGGAATGATGCGCTACCCATTGCCGTGGCGCCCTTGTGGCGATACGCCGCTGGTGCCTATGCCTACAGCGCCACCGCCATGCAGCTTGCGGCGCAGGGCGCCGACGGCATCACCCTTGCCGACGTGCTGGACACATGGCCGGTGCGCTGCGCCGAAATTGCCGTGGCCAATGCGGATGTGCCACTGGAGCAGTTGTTTGCGCCGGGCAGCAGCGTGTCCGTGCCTGCATTCATGCCGTTCGTCGCGCAGCGTTCTCTCGCCGATCTGTATGCACAGCGACCTGCCGGCTGGCCCGACCCTGGTTCGGCCGCAGCGTTGTACGCGGCACCGGGCAACGCGAGCCTGCCGCTGGCAGTGGGTGCGTCACTGCAACTGCCGGCAACGGTGACCTATCCCACGGGAAGTAATGCGGCCACGCCATCGCTGGCGCAGATCGCCCAAGCGCATTGCGCCGATGTGGGGCGCCTGGGCGAGTTGAATGCAGCGGCTGCGGTGTTCGCACCAATGAACGGCGTGCAGGATGACCAACCCAACATCCTCATTGCTACGTTCGTGCAGGAGGACGGCACGCCGCTGGTGCTGCATGTGACCGTGGAAGCGGGCAAGACCGACTCGTTCGACGCAGCACGGGCCGCGTTCGCCACCCAGGGCGCCAACCTGACCGTCGCCGACATTGCGGCGGCAAACGCGGAACGCAGCGGACTGTTGCTGCCCGACAAGCAGCTCTCCAATGACACCTATGTCGCCCGTTCGGGTGACACCGTAGGCAGCAACGGCAGCGGTGCCACGGTGACCGCGATGGCGACCGCCAACGCCGCCACGGCCGGCATCTTCGATGACGGCGCGCTGGTGCTGTTTGGCGTCGAGACGCTGCCCCTGCCAGCCGATACGCTGGAGATGGTGGCCCAGCGCTATGCGTGCCCGGCAGACCTGTTGCTGTCCAGCAATACGCCGCTCACATGCGGCGCGTTGTTCGCGATCCCCGGCGTAAGCGCGTGGCCAACCGACGACACCGTGCGCGCCGCCCTGCGGCTGCCGTACACCGTCAGCCCGGGCGACCTGCTGGCGACCATCTGCATGCACTTCGCTGGCGATTCGAGCACGGATACTACGACCCCGAGCGCCTGTATGGCCGCCAACCTCACCACGCCCGGCACGGTTGCCAAGGACATCACCCTTGCCATCGTCGTACCGGGTGGCAATGTCAGCATCACAACGCCCGCCGTGCAGTCCTTCAATGCCACGCTGCTGCAGGCACAGGCCATCAATCCGGCGACCACGCTCGACCAGTTGGCCGATGCGATGGCGGGCCTGGCCGACGCGCTCGAGCCGGGCGCGCTGATGATGATGCCGCCCGCACGGCTGCCGACCACGACGGCCGCCGGATCGGTGATGCCGCTCTACGGCGTCGACGCTGCGGCATTCGCGCTGGCCAATGCCGCAACGCCCGGCCTGATCGTAGATGGCGTGGTACTCAGCCTGCCGCATCCGGAACAGTCTGGCGTCAAGGTCGAGGTCACCACGCGGGTCAACGACACCTTCAACTCGGTGGCGGTGCGGTTCTCGCTCAAGGGGGTGGCCACCGATGCCGGTGCGATTGCCGTGGGCAATCCTGATGCACTGTTGTACGCCGAGCACGCCCTGGCGCTGCTGCCACCCTGCGCGATGAGGGCAACGGTGGCGCTCGGTGCGGGTGGGCCGTATCCGGATACGGTGTTCCCGCTCACGGCATCGCTGACTCTGGCGCGCCCTGCGGTGCTCATCCATCCAGACTTTTCCGCCGACGGCCCGGTGGCGGTCGCCACCTCCGCACTCGCGCCGCACGCCCAGGGCAAGAGCGCCGATGGCAGCCTCAACTTCGGCTCCTTCATCGAGAGCCTCACCACGGCCATTGCAGACGTGCGCGTGGGCACCGCAAAGGTCGCAGGAGAGACGGCGGACCTGTGGTGCGTCGATTTCTCGGCGACCGGTATCGACGAGGTTGCGCTGAAGAGTGGGGTCACGTTCCCGGGCCAGGCGCCGATGCCGCGCTTCCTCGCCCTGGCACCGCTGTACGACCACCTGGTCACCCGACAGACGGACATCTGCGCGCTCAACGAAGATGGGGCGTTGGCCGAGACCGGAGTGCCCACGCACTTCATGGCCATCGACGCAGAGCCGTGGGCCCATCGCTTCCTGGCGGACATGGATCGCTTCCTCGGCGGCACCATCGCCACATGGCTCTACAGCACCCCCGACCTGCTGCCCGCATTGACAGAGACACTGCAGAGCAAGGGCGTGCTGGCCGAGGCGATCGCAGAGCAACTGCAGGCCGTGTTCAACTACGACGGCTATGCCACGCCGCCCGATCCCGGCTATGTCAACGGCCTTGCCGTCGCCTGCAGTGCGCTGACCCAGCAGCTCGACGTCAGTCTGCTGCGCGCCTACGACACGTCGGTGGTCGTGCAGTACGACACCACGTCCCGCACACCGTGGACGACGGGCAACGCACCGGTGTCGCTCTATGGGCAGGGGCGCCTGGTGCCGGACGCCGACGGTCGGGACGCCGCCGCGGTGACATTCGCGGCCTCAAAGACCGGCTTCGACCCCGATGCCGCCTTCGTTGGCTTCTTCGCCACGGTGGCCGACCCGGATCGCCACAGCTGGATCCGCGGAACGCTGGAGTACGCGTACTCACATACGGAGTTCGGCATCACCGATGGTGGAGTGCCCGCCGGCTATCTCGCCTCCAATTGGCTGTCCTTCATGCCGGCACAGGACGCGGGCGCCAAGCCCAAGGCGTTGGAGGGCACCGATCCCGGGAAACTGCTGGCCCCGATACCGCTGCGCACCTATCCCGCGCTTCCGTCCATCCGGGACCAGTCTGCCGGACCGACGTATCTCGTGCCGGACAGCCTCGCGCAACTGCCGCTGTGGACGTATCGCCTGACCTGCAGCCACCCCTTCGCGGCGCAGGACGGTGTACTGATCACCACCGAGTTCAACCTCACACCGCCGGCGCAACGGTTCGCGCGGGTCGATACGCCGGATCTGTTCGCCAACCTTGCCCAGTACATCGCTGTTGCCGATGGCATCTGGACGCTGATCGATGACCTTGACGGCAAGGCGGACCTCGCCGCACGGACCAATGCAGCACTGACATTCGCGGTCCTCGCAGGCCGGATCGCGGGAACGTGGAGCGTGCGCACTCCGCAGGCCCGCGCAGGCGGCGCTGGGCTGGATGCCATCGCTACCGCCACCTTTGCGTTCAATGCACGGGTGGCGTACACCATCGAGCCCGAGACGCAGACCAGCCTCGTGTCCAGCGTTTCGCTCACCCGTGAGCAGGCGCAGCCGGGCCCCGGAGGAACGTGGCCCTCATTGGAGGTGATGCTGCCGGACGGACGCGCCGTCACGCTGCACGCCAATGCGTCGACGGATGCCGGTGCAGCGAGCAGCGACACCCGGGTCTATGTACCCGAGGCGGGCACCAGCGTGCCGGCCTTCGACACGCAGACCCTGCGCCTGTCGTGGAACGACATCAACGTGTCGGCCTACCAGAATGCACGCGCCCGCATGCTTGCCGTCCGCAACCAGAACCTGCTCTACGATCCCGTCAGGCCGGAAAATCCCATACTGGCCACGAGCGAGGCGTTCCTGCTGAAGACGGCCGAAGTCACCGCCACGAATGTCGTCACGCCGCTGATCGAACGGGGCATGCCGCAGGTGATCGCAGGAAGCACTGTGGGTGCAGCGCTGGCCGCCGCGATCGACACGCTGTTCCCGCCGGCGGGA
>NZ_QAIJ01000043.1:0-2342 GCF_003060985.1 Stenotrophomonas sp. HMWF023 | reverse complement strand
CGCGCAGCGCCAGTGCCGCGTGCACGCAGCAGTAGTCGAACTCGATGCCCTGGCCGATGCGGTTCGGGCCACCGCCGAGGATCATGATCTTGTCGCGGTTGCTCGGCGCGGCTTCGCACTCGTCCTCATAGGTCGAGTACAGGTAGGCGGTGCCGGTGGAGAATTCACCTGCGCAGGAGTCCACGCGCTTGTACACCGGACGCACCTTGTGGGCACGGCGCAGCGCGCGCACGGCCGCTTCATTGGTGCCGGTCAGCTGGGCCAGGCGGGCGTCGGAGAAACCGGCACGCTTGAGCTTGCGCAGGCGCGCCGCATCCAGTGCGTCGATGCCATCCGCCGCGACCTGGGTCTCGGCGGCGATGATTTCTTCGATCTGGTCCAGGAACCACGGATCGATGTAGGACAGCTTGAAGATGTCCTCCACGCTCATGCCGGCGCGGAACGCATCGCCCACGAAGAACAGGCGTTCCGGACCCGGTGCCTTCAGCTCACGACGCAGGGTCTGCAGATCGTCTTCACTGGTCAGGTCCAGGCCGGTCGGGTCGAAGCCGACCTTGCCGGTTTCCAGGCCACGCAGGGCCTTCTGCATCGACTCCTGGAAGGTGCGGCCCATCGCCATCACCTCGCCCACCGACTTCATCTGGGTGGTCAGGCGTGCATCGGCGGCCGGGAACTTCTCGAAAGCGAAGCGCGGAATCTTGGTGACGACGTAGTCGATGGACGGCTCGAACGAGGCCGGGGTCAGGCCGCCGGTGATCTCGTTCTTCAGTTCGTCCAGGGTGTAGCCCACGGCCAGCTTGGCGGCGACCTTGGCGATCGGGAAGCCGGTGGCCTTGGAGGCCAGCGCCGAGGAACGCGACACGCGCGGGTTCATCTCGATCACCACCACGCGACCGGTGTCCGGGTTGATGCCGAACTGCACGTTCGAACCACCGGTATCCACGCCGATCTTGCGCAGCACGGCGATGGAGGCATCGCGCAGGCGCTGGTATTCCTTGTCGGTCAGCGTCTGCGCCGGGGCCACGGTGATCGAGTCACCGGTGTGCACGCCCATCGGGTCCAGGTTCTCGATCGAGCAGACGATGATGCAGTTGTCCGCCGTATCGCGGACCACTTCCATCTCGAATTCCTTCCAGCCCAGCACCGACTCTTCGACCAGCACTTCGGAGGTCGGCGACAGTTCCAGGCCGCGGTTGACGATCTCGATCAGCTCTTCGCGGTTGTAGGCGATGCCGCCGCCACTGCCGCCCAGGGTGAAGCTGGGGCGGATGATGGTCGGATAGCCGACGCGGGTCTGGATCTCCAGCGCTTCGTCCAGGGTATGAGCAACGGCGGCGGTCGGGCACTCCAGGCCGATCTCGCCCATCGCCACGCGGAACAGTTCGCGGTCCTCGGCCATCATGATCGCTGCGCGCTTGGCGCCGATCAGCTCGACGTTGTACTTCTCCAGCACGCCGTTGTCGGCCAGGTCCAGCGCGCAGTTCAGCGCGGTCTGGCCACCCATCGTCGGCAGCAGCGCATCAGGCTTTTCCTTGGCGATGATCTTCTCGACCGTCTGCCAGTTGATCGGCTCGATGTAGACGGCGTCGGCCATCTCCGGGTCGGTCATGATCGTGGCCGGGTTGCTGTTGACCAGCACCACGCGGTAGCCCTCGTCACGCAGGGCCTTGCAGGCCTGGGCGCCGGAGTAATCGAACTCACAGGCCTGGCCGATGACGATCGGGCCGGCACCGATGATGAGGATGGTCTTGAGGTCAGTGCGCTTGGGCATTTTCTTCTCTAAGTCAGTACAGCGTGACAAGGGGGGTGATCGCACGCTGTCGATCAGGAATCTTGATCCGCAGCGCCGCGCCAGGGGCAGCCGCGATGCGGAGGCTTACGGTCCATCGCGACGCCACCGGCGAACCGGCGGCGTACTGATCACGCCTTGGCCTGTTCCATCAGCGCCACGAAACGGTCGAACAACGGGCCCACGTCGGTCGGGCCCGGCGACGCTTCCGGATGACCCTGGAACGAGAAGGCCGGCACGTCGGTGCGGGCGATGCCCTGGTTGGTGCCGTCGAACAGCGAACGGTGGGTCACCCGCAGGGTGGCCGGCAGGGTCGCTTCATCCACTGCGAAGCCGTGGTTCTGCGAGGTGATCATCACCCGGCCGCTGTCCAGGTCCTGCACCGGATGGTTCGCACCATGGTGGCCATGGCCCATCTTGATGGTCTTCGCGCCCGAGGCCAGGCCCAGCAGCTGATGGCCCAGGCAGATGCCGAAGGTCGGGATCTTCACGTCGATGAAGGTCTTGATCGCGGCGATCGCGTAGTCGCACGGCTCCGGGTCACCCGGGCCAT
>NZ_QAIJ01000285.1:8842-9347 GCF_003060985.1 Stenotrophomonas sp. HMWF023 | reverse complement strand
AGCAACTACACCGTGACCTGCAGCAGCAACAACAACCGCCAGCAGAGCTGCAACTGGGATGAACGCCAGGGCCGGCCGGTGCTGCAGCAGCAGCTGTCCGGCAGTGCCTGCCAGGAAGGCCGGACCTGGGGTTACTCGCGCGGCAACGTGTGGGTCAGCAATGGCTGCCGGGCGCGCTTCGGCACGCGTTGAGGGGTAGCGCCGGGCCATGCCCGGCGAGCGCAGCGGCAGGGTCTCCGCTTGAAAGCCGCCGGGCATGGCCCGGCGCTACCGGGCTGTCCGCGGCAGCATGCCAGGGCGCCGATCAGGGTGCCGGCGCCGCTGCATCACCCCAGGGCGCAGGCGGCAGCGCGACCGGCTTGCTGAGGTCGAACTGGACCCGGAATCGACGGCCCTCCGGACGGGTCAGCTCGTAGACGAAGCGCTGATCCGGCTCGATCTCCATCGCCCAGGTGTTGTGGGTTGAAGCCAGCATGTCGGCACGACGGAACATCGCCACCGATTC
>NZ_QAIJ01000285.1:0-8831 GCF_003060985.1 Stenotrophomonas sp. HMWF023 | reverse complement strand
TCGTGCTTCAGGCGCACGCCGTGCTCGGTGCGGGTCAATACCCAGGTGCGCGAATGGTCATCGCCCACGTGGAACGGGATGCGCAGCTCATGACCCGGGTCGGCACAGCCACGCACATGCATCACCAGCTTCTGCCCGGCAAAGGGATCTTTGCCGGTGGGCGCCGGCGTGTCTTCCACCACCTTGCCCTCGTAGGCCTGGCCGCAATGGGCTGCGATGGCGGCCATGAAGGCATCGGCCGGCGCGGTCGCCAGATCGTGGTTGACCGTGTGCGATGGCTGCGAGCAGGCGGCGAGGCCGAGCAGGGCGATGGCGGAAGCAACAGCGGCGATCGGTTTCATGCCCCAACCCTAACGGCCATGGCCGATGCGCGCAAACCGCACTCCCTGGATCTGCCTCAGCGCTCGGCTGCAGGGGCGGCCGCAACCACTTCCGTCGCCGCCACCGGCGCGTCTTCGCCCTGCCCTGCCGGTTCCTGCTCGACCGGATCGACATCGAACGGCGTACGGAACACCAGCGAGGGCAGCAGCGTGGTCAATGCGGCGTACAGCAGCAACGCGCCGAACAGCACCGCCGGAATCTGGAAGCGATCGCGCATGATCGCGGCCAGCACGAGCGTGAAGATCAACGTCGGTGCCAGCGCCAGTGACACGCGCAGACTGCTGCGGAAGCTCTCGCCGAACATCACGCGGCGCTGCAGCCAGACCACCGCGATGCGCAGCGGCAGCACCACCAGGGTGATGACGATGCCCAGCCCCAGCGCCTCCCAGCTCAGCGCTTCGCTGGGCACCTTGGTGCCGGCGTTGAAGAAGTAGAACGGCACGAAGAACGAGGCGAACAGACGCAGCGCATGCAGGTTTTCATGCGAGGCCAGCAGCGGCATGCGCTGGTGCAGCAGCCGCGCGACCAGGCCGGCGATGAAGGCGCCGACCAGGTAGTACACGCCCAGCAGGTAGGTGATGTAGGCCGCCACCATGCCGACCATCACCAGCAGCGAGAATTCCGAGCCCGGCGCATGCGGCGCAACCCAGCGACCGAGCGCGATGAACAGCAGCGGCAGGCCGATCATCATCGCCAGCAGCGCCGTGCTGGACAGCGCCATGTGCGTCGGATCCCCCGCCTGCAGCACGATGAACAACGCCGCCAGGGCCAGCAGTTCACCGGCAATGGCCTTGCTGGTGACCCAGAACCGTTCGTCCTCGCTCAGCCCCAGCCGTGACAGCGAATCCATGATGAAGCCGGTGGACGGGGTCAGCAGCGCCAGCGCCAGCAGCCCTGCCGCCTGCCATGGCAGACCGGCGTAACGCCAGGCCAGCCAGCCGACGCCGAACAGGGTCGCACTGCGGATGACCAGATGCGCCAGCAGCGGCCACATGCCGCGCCGCAGGGCCTGCAGGTCCACTTCCAGGCCGGCGAACAGGAACAGCGAAGAGATGCCCAACGTGGCCAGCAGTCCGATGACCGCGTCGTGCGCCTGGTCGCCCAGCCAGAGCATGCCGATGATGCCGAACAGCAGGCAGGTCAGGGGCGCGGGCAGGCTGAACCGCTGCAGCGCGCGCGGGATCACCAGCAGCGCGAAGATCAGCAGCAGGTAGACCAGTTCATGACTCATCGGCGACTTCCATGTGGATCGAAGGCGCGCAGGATGCACGCCTGCGCGCGGCGGGACAAGTAGAACATTGCTGAAAATCAGCCCCTGCCCTGCGACATCCATGTGCAGCCGCTGCGGTCAGGCGATCAGCCCATCGGCGATGCGCCCGACCTGCGCAAGCACCGCCGCGCGCTGTTCGAAGCTGATCGCGCCCGCCTGCAGATAGGCCGTCACGATCCACGGCGAACCACCCTGCACCGGCCACAACACGGCGATGTCGTTGCGGGCGTCTTCACCATTGCTGCCGGTCTTGTCGCCCACCCGCCAGCGCTTGCCCAGGCCTGCGCGAAGGCAGGCATCGCCGGTTTCGTTGTCGATCAGCCAGTCGGCCAGCTGCTGGCGTGAGGCCGGCTTGAGTGCATCGCCCAGCACCAGCCGCCGCAGGGTCGCAGCAATGGCCGCAGGCGTAGTGGTGTCGCGTGGATCGTCGAGGGCGAAGCTGTTCAGTTCCGGCTCCAGGCGATCGCTGCGGGTGATCGTGTCGCCGGTGGCGCGCAGGAACGCGGTCACTGCCGGCGGCCCACCGATCGCTGCGAACAACAGATTGGCGGCGGTGTTGTCGCTGGTGATCAGCGTGGCCCGGCACAGGTCGCGCACGGTCAGGTCCTTGCCGACGTGACGGCGGGTGACTGGCGCGTGCTCGAGGATGTCCTGCGCCCGCACCGGCAGGCGCCGGTCCAGCAGTGCCGGATCGCGTTCAGCCTGTTTGAGCACCGTGGCAACCAGCACGCTCTTGAAGGTGCTGCAGAGCGGGAAGCGCTCGTCCTGGCGATGGCCGAGGCGACGACCACTGCCGGTGTCGAGCAGGGTCACGCCGAGTCGACCGCTGCACGCCTTTTCCAGCGCGGCGAAATCGCTGGCGGCGGCGATGGCGGCAGGGGTTGGCGCGGCGGCCATGGTTGTTGTGGCGGCGCGGGCGAGCAGCGGCGCCGCGAGCGCGGAAGCGGCGGCAGCTCCACTGAACTGCAGGAATCGGCGACGAGCGAGCATTCGGGTTCTCCTGGGCGAATTCCGATTATCGGAGGCCATCAACGCTGGCTACCAGCGCGGATTTTCAGGAGGAGACATTAATTTAATTCATGTATAGCGCAGATATTCTGCCGCCATTTCAAAGACACCCGCCAACCAGATACGATCAGCCATCATTCCGGCTCACGGCTCACGCATGCTCCACCCCACCCTGCCGCTGAATGCGCTGCGTGCCTTCGAAGCCGCTGCCCGGCACCAGAACTTCACCCGCGCTGCTCTGGAACTCTGTGTCAGCCAGGCCGCGCTGAGCCACCAGATACGCGGGCTGGAAGACCGTCTGGGCGTCCGCCTGTTCCATCGCCTGCCCCGCGGCGTGGCACTGACCGAGGAAGGAGCAGCGCTGTACCCGGTGCTGAATGAATCCTTCGAACGCATTTCAGCCAGCATCGCCCGCTACACCGGCGGCCCGGCACGGGAAGTGCTGACGATCGGCGTGGTCGGTACCTTCGCCACCGGCTGGCTGCTGCCGCGGCTGGCCGCGTTCGACGCCGCGCACCCGGATATCGAGCTGCGGCTGCAGACCCACAACAACCGCATCGACCTGGCCGGAGAAGGCCTGGACCTGGCCATCCGTTTCGGCGATGGCGACTGGCAGGGGCAGACCTGCACGGCGATCCTGGACGCGCCGTTCGCGCCGTTGTGCGCGCCGGCGCTGGCGCGGCGGCTGAAGCATCCGCGCGACCTGGCGACCTTGCCGCTGCTGCGTTCGTACCGCAGCGACGAATGGCCGCGGTGGCTGCAGATGGCCGGGGTCAACGGTGTGGAAGCGCGCGGACCGGTGTTCGATTCGTCGTTGACGCTGGCTGTGGCTGCGGCCGGTGGCGCAGGCGTCGCCCTGCTGCCGCGGTGCATGTTCGAGGCGGATCTGGCCGAGGGCCGGCTGCTGCAACCGTTTGCCACCACGCTGGAACTGGGCCGCTACTGGCTGACCCGGCTGCGCTCACGTGCAGAGCGGGAACCGGCCAAGCGCTTCCGCGAATGGCTGCAGGCGCAGGGGTGAAACACGCGCGCCGCGGGTAGCGCCGGGCCATGCCCGGCGAGCGCAGCGGATGGGAAAAGCCGCCGGGCATGGCCCGGCGCTACCGATGGAATCAGGATTCCAGCAGTTCCATCCAGGCCGCTTCGGCCTTTTCCAGCTGCGCGGCGGTAGCTTCGCGGTCGCGGCCGAGCACGGCCATGCGCGTGGCATCGGCGTAGTTGCTCGAGTCGGCAAGCTGCCGGTCCAGTTCGGCCAGCACACCTTCCAGCTCAGCGACCTTGGCTTCGGCGCTGGCCAGCTTGTGCGGGTTGACCGGCTTCTTCTGCACCATCTGCGCGACCGGTGCGGTCTTGACCACCACCGGTTCCTCCACCTGCTCCATGCGTACCTTGGTGCCCTGCGCCTGCGGGCGCGTACGCAGCCAGGCGGCATACGCGTCGAGGTCACCGTCGAACGGCTCGACCACGCCATCGGCCACACGCCAGAAGGTGTCGCAGACCAGGCCGATCAGATGGCGGTCATGCGAGACCATCACGATCGCGCCGTCGAAGTCGGCCAGCGCTTCGGCCAGCGCTTCGCGCATTTCCAGATCCAAGTGGTTGGTCGGTTCGTCGAGCAGCAGCACGTTCGGCTGCTGGTAGGCGATCAACGCCAGCGCAAGGCGTGCGCGCTCGCCGCCGGAGAATCCATCCACCGGTTCAAAGGCACGGTCGCCCGGGAAATTCCACTTGCCGAGGAAGTCGCGGAACGACTGGTTCGGTGCATCCGGGGCCAGGTCGCGGAAGTGTTCCATCGGCGACTGGCCTTCATGCAGCGACTCGACCGTGTGCTGGGCGAAGTAGCCGATACGCAGGTCCGGGTGCGCGGCGCGCTCGCCGGCGATCGGTGCCAGTTCGCCCACCAGGGTCTTCACCAGCGTTGTTTTACCGGCGCCGTTGGGGCCCAGCAGGCCGATGCGCTGGCCCGCTTCCAGGCCGAAGCCCACGTTGTGCAGGATCACCGAGTCGCTGCCGTAGCCGGCCTCGACGTGGTTCAGGCGGATCAGCGAGAACGGCAGCTTGGCCGGCGGCGCAAACTCAATGCGGAACTCGCGCTCGGCGCGCACCGCCTCGGTACCGGCCAGCTTGGCCAGTCGCTTCATCCGGCTCTGCGCCTGCGCGGCCTTGCTGGCCTGGGCCTTGAAGCGGTCGATGAAGCTCTGCAGATGGGCGCGCTCGGCCTGTTCCTTGTCGTGCGCGATCTGCTGCTGGCGCAGCTGTTCGGCGCGCTGGCGCTCGAAATCGGTATAGCCGCCCGGATACAGCTTGGCGCCACCACCGTGCAGGTGCAGGGTGTGGGTGGCGACGTTGTCGAGGAACTCGCGGTCATGCGAGATCAGCAGCAGGGTGCCCGGATACTTCAGCAGCCACTGTTCCAGCCAGTACACCGCGTCCAGATCCAGGTGGTTGGTCGGTTCGTCGAGCAGCAGCAGGTCGCTGGGCATCATCAGCGCGCGAGCCAGGTTCAGGCGCACGCGCCAGCCGCCGGAGAACGAGGACACCGCGCGGTGGTGCGTTTCGGCCGGGAAACCCAGACCATGCAGCAGCTTGCCGGCGCGCGCTTCGGCGTCGTAGGCGTTCAGCTCGGCCATGCGCGTATGCGCCTCGGCCACCGCTTCCCAGTCCTCGCGGGCGGTGGCTTCGGCCTCGGCGGCCAGCACGGCGGCAACCTCGACGTCGCCGCCCAGCACGAAGCTCAGCGCCGGGTCCGGCAGCGACGGGGTTTCCTGGGCAACGCTGGCGATGCGGATCTTGCCCGGCAGGTCGACGTCACCCTTGTCGGCCTCCAGCTCGCCCTTCACCGCCGCGAACAGGCTGGACTTGCCAGCACCGTTGCGGCCGACCACGCCTACCCGGTAACCGGCATGCAGAGTCAGGTCGACATTGGACAACAGCAGCCGCTCGCCGCGGCGCAAGGCGAAATTACGAAGCGAAATCATGGGGGGAGGCGTCCATATAACCGAATGGAATGTGCTGGTAAGCACTGTTCCTGCGACGCAATTCTAACGTTAACGAATACTTGACGCGCCCCGGGATGCGCGGCGGGCGACGTTCCTCTCTCCCACGTCCTGTCCGCGCGCCTCCCGGGCCCCTCCCCCCGTCACTGCCTGTCGCAGCTAAATGGTTGCTGCTGCAACGTTTTTTCTGATGACCGGCATTTGACAGGCGCTGAATATCCCGTTAATTCCTGTATTGCGCACCGCAACAACCGTCGTCCGCTCACCCCCGTGATGTCGATTCCGGTGCCATCCCGCCAACCGGAGCCCCCTCCCGATGACCCGCAAGACCAGCCTGATCGCCGCCGCCGTCGCTGTCGCACTCGGTGGCTCTCCGTTCGTTGCCGCCGCCCAGCAGGCCGGCACCGCCGCCAACACCCTGGATACGGTGATCGTCACCGGCACCCGCGTGGCCGACCGCACGGTCGCCGAATCGCAGTCGCCGATCGACATCATCACCCCCGAGATCCTGCAGTCCACCGGTACCGGTGAGCTGGCCACCGCGCTGTCGCGCGCGCTGCCGTCGCTGAACTTCCCGCGCCCGGCACTGACCGACGGCACCAGCGGTGTGCGCCCGGCACAGCTGCGCGGCCTGTCGCCGGACCAGGTGCTGGTGCTGGTCAACGGCAAGCGCCGCCACACCTCGGCGATGATCAACGTCAACGGCAGCATCGGCCGTGGTTCGTCGGCGGTGGACATCAACGCGATTCCGATCGCCGCCATCGAGCGCGTCGAGGTGCTGCGTGACGGGGCCTCCGCACAGTACGGTTCGGATGCCATCGCCGGCGTCATCAACATCGTGCTGAAGGGCAGCGGCAGTGGCGGCAGCCTGGCCGTCGACTACGGCCAGTATTCGGCCGGCGACGGCAACAAGTACCAGCTGTCCGGCGATACCGGCGTGGAGTTCGGCAACGGCCGTGGCCGCGTGCACGTGGCCGGCCAGATCAGCCAGCAGGACGAGAGCGACCGCGCCGGCCCGTACCGCGGCACCACGCCGAACACCGGCAATTTCCCCAGCATCGGCCAGACCACCTTCATCGTCGGCGACCCGAAGGTGGACGCCACCGCAGCCTCGGTCAATGCCAGCTACGACTTCAGCGACCACGTGACCGGCTACGCCAGCGCGCTGCTCAGCAACCGCGACATCACCTCGTTCGCGTTCTACCGTTCGCGCAACCACAGTGGGCAGAGCGCGCTGCTGGCGCAGACCTACCCGGACGGCTACGTGCCGCAGATCAACCAGTACTCCAAGGACCGTTCGCTGGTGGCCGGCGTCAAAGGCAACACCGACAACGGCTGGACCTGGGACCTGAGCCTGAACCACGGCGAGAACACCCTGGATTTCCACACCCGCAACAGCATCAACTACAGCCTGGGCGCGACCAGCCCGCGTTCTTTCTACGACGGTACGCTGAAGTACCAGCAGGACATCTTCAACGCCGACCTGACCAAGTCGCTGGACTGGGGCCTGGCCTATCCGGTCACGCTGTCCTTCGGCGGTGAGTACCGTCGCGAGAAGTGGGACCAGAACCCGGGTGAACTGAACTCCTATACCGGCACCGGCGCGCAGGGCTTCGCAGGCTTCACCCCGACCAACGAAGTGCACACCGACCGCCACAACTACGCGGTCTATGCGGGCCTGGAAGCGGACCTGACCGAGAAGTTCTCGGCCGGCATCACTGGCCGTTACGAGGACTACTCGGACTTCGGCGACCGCTTCTCCGGCAAGCTGTCGGCGCGCTACGCGTTCACCGACAAGGTCGCGCTGCGGGCAACCGCTTCCAGCGGCTTCCGCGCGCCGTCGCTGCCGCAGCAGGGCTACCAGGCGGTGACCAGCCAGTTCACCAACGGCGTATTCGTCGAACGCGGCACCTTCCCGACCACCAGCCAGGCCGCACAGGCGCTGGGCGCTTCGCCGCTGAAGGCGGAGACGTCCACCTCCTACAGCCTGGGCCTGGTACTGCAGCCGATCGACCGCCTGTACATCACCGTCGATGCGTACCAGATCGACATCGACAACCGCATCGCGCTGTCGTCCAGCATCACCACCAACGCCGCTTCCAGTGCGCTGCTGTCCGGGCTGGGCCTGCCGCAGGTCACCGCGTTCTCGTACTTCACCAATGGCCTGGACACCCGCACCCGCGGCGTCGACTTCGTGTCCAGCTACACCGTGCCCTTCAGCGCCAGCAGCCTGGAACTGACCGCGGCGTACAGCTACAACGACACCGAAGTACAGCGCGTGGGTGGCACGCCGGCGGTGTTCGGCACGCTGGGCCTGACCCAGTCGCTGATCGGCCGCGATGAGATCGGCCGCATCGAAGACAGCTACCCGCACGACAAGACCATCCTCAGCGGCACCTGGCGCTCGGACCACTGGGAGCTGGGCCTGGCGGCGACCCGCTACGGCAAGTTCACCGTGCGCAACTCGGCCACGGCCGCGCGTGACCAGACCTACGGCGACAAGTGGGTGCTGGATGCTTCGGCCAGCTACAAGCCGAGCGCGAACTGGACGCTGACGGTGGGTGCCGACAACCTGCTGAACGAGTACCCGGACCGCACCGAGGATCTGCAGAACTCGACCTTCGGCATGCTGCCGTACAGCAACTACTCGCCGTTCGGCTTCAACGGCGCGTACGTGTACGGGCGGATCAAGTACAACTGGTAAGTGGTGAGGGGCGTGCCGGGCCCTGCCCGGCGGCTGCTCCACACGCCTGCCGGCTTTGCGCCCGGCGGGCGTGGTCGTGAACGCATGCCGGCGCCCGCTCATGCGTCCGGTTTCCAGACTGTGCCCTGCCGCACGCGCGTCTCAGGTTGTCCCGTGCATAATCACCGGATCAACGAAGGAGCCGCTCCGTGACGAGAGCCTGCATCACTCGCCGCCATGTGCACGCTGCGCTCGCGTGGGTTGCGTTGGCGGCCTCCCTGTCCGGGTGTTCAGGAGATCACGTGAAACCCAGCTATTCCAAGTCGAGCCTGGAGCCGGTCGTCGTCACCCAGCTCTCCGCAGCGAAGCTCCAGGTGCAGTTCAATGAGCCGATGGAGAGCATGTACTACGCTGCAGGGATGAGCTACGTCGTGGAGGGCGGCACCATGAAGGTCGTTGTTGATCGCTGCCCCATATCCGGCGAATGCAAAAC
>NZ_QAIJ01000284.1:3891-4624 GCF_003060985.1 Stenotrophomonas sp. HMWF023 | reverse complement strand
GTCTGGTAGCGCTCGCGGTCATCCACGCCCGGCTCGCGCTGGATGTAAGGCGGCAACGGCAGCCGGCCAGCGTGCAGCAGCCACTGTTCCAGCGACTCCGGCACATGGAACTGCAGCACATAGAACTCGCCATCGCGGCCGAGCACTTCGGCTTCGCCACCCGGGTCCAGCGCGATCCGGCTGCCGGGCTTTGGCGACTTGCTGGCACCCACCTGGGCTCGCGCCTGCTGGCCGCCGAGCAGGCGCTCGATGAGGATCTCCACGCGGCCACCGCTGGCCTTCTGCCCGAACAGGCGCGCCGGGATCACCCGGGTGTCGTTGAACACCAGCAGGTCGCCCGGTTGCAGCAGCGACGGCAGGTCACGCACCTGCAGGTCGGTGAAGTCGGCAGGAGCCGCCGGCACCAGCAACAGACGGCTCGCCGAGCGTTCGGCCAAGGGTGCCTGGGCGATCAGTTCGGCCGGCAGGTCGTAATGGAAATCGGACTTCTTCAAGGCAGTGGACGGCAACAGGTCGACAATGGCGCGCATTGTACGTCCAGCGTCTGCGAGCCTGCGCAGCGGACTCCGAACGTCGCGCAAAATGCTGCTATGCAGCAGTCTTTTGCGGGGTTATCGCGCAAAAAAACAAGTGCTAGCATCGACGAGGAAGTCCGCTGCACGAGCCCGCCCCAAGCGCGCGTGAAGACGCGCGTTTTGCTTTTGAAGGCCCGTGCGACCCAACGTTTCAGGAG
>NZ_QAIJ01000284.1:0-3872 GCF_003060985.1 Stenotrophomonas sp. HMWF023 | reverse complement strand
CCCGCCTCACCAACGGCCTGGATGACGCAACCCTGACCGCCCTCGCCGCCAACCACCCGCAACTGGTTGCCGCGATTGACGCCGCCGCTGCCGAATTCGCGCGCGTGCAGGCCGAGCTGGGGCCGCTGCTGGCACAGGATGAGCAGGCGCAGATCGATGCCATGCAGGACGGCTTCGTCAACTTCTACGCCGATGATGCGGTAACCCCGTATGTGGCGCTGGCCGCACGCGGCCCGTGGGTGGTCACCCTGAAGGGCGCGGTGCTGTACGACGCCGGTGGCTACGGCATGCTCGGCTTCGGCCACACCCCCGATGCGGTCATGGAGGCGATGTCACGGCCGCAGGTGATGGCCAACATCATGACCCCCAGCCTGTCCCAGCAGCGCTTCATCACCGCGCTGCGGGCCGAGATCGGCCACCGTCGTGGCGGCTGTCCGTTCACCCGCTTCATGTGCCTGAATTCCGGTTCCGAAGCGGTCGGCCTGGCGGCGCGCATCGCCGACGTCAACGCCAAGCTGCAGACCGACCCGGGCGCCCGCCATGCCGGTGCGGCAATCAAGCGCGTGGTCATCAAGGGCAGCTTCCACGGCCGTACCGACCGCCCGGCGCTGTATTCCGATTCCAGCCGCAAGACCTACATGCAGCACCTGGCCAGCTACCGTGGCGAGGAGTCGGTGATCACCGTCGCGCCGTACGACGAGGCCGGCCTGCGCAAGGTGTTCGAGGATGCCGCGCACAACAACTGGTTCATCGAAGCGGTGTTCCTGGAGCCGGTGATGGGCGAAGGTGACCCGGGCCGCTCCGTGCCGCCGGCGTTCTACGCGCTGGCCCGCGAACTGACCCGCGCCCACGGCAGCCTGCTGCTGCTGGACTCGATCCAGGCCGGCCTGCGCGCCCATGGCGTGCTGTCTGTAGTCGACTATCCGGGCTTCGAAGGCCTGGATGCGCCGGACATGGAAACCTATTCCAAGGCGCTGAACGCCGCACAGTACCCGCTGTCGGTGCTGGCAGTGACCGAGCACGCCGCACAGCTGTACCGCAAGGGCATCTACGGCAACACCATGACCAGCAACCCGCGTGCGCTGGACGTGGCCTGCGCCACCCTGGCCCAGCTGACCCCGCAGGTCCGCGCGGCGATTTCCGAGCGTGGTGCTGAGGCCGTGCGCAAGCTGGAGCAGCTGAAGAACGAGCTGGGCGGCCTGATCACCAAGGTGCAGGGCACCGGTCTGCTGTTCTCCTGCGAACTGGCCCCGCAGTTCAAGTGCTATGGCGCCAATTCCACCGAGGAATGGCTGCGCCAGCACGGCATCAACGTGATCCACGGCGGCGAGAACTCGCTGCGCTTCACCCCGCACTTCGGCATGGACAGCAGCGAGCTGGACCTGCTGGTGGGCATGGTGGGCCGCGCCCTGCGTGAAGGGCCCCGCCGCGAGCAGGCTGCCGCTGCGTAACCGCAGACCTTCGTAGAGCCGGGCGCTGCCCGGCCGAAAGGCTGACGGGCTGGCCGTGATCTGAACGAAATGGCGCCGGGCATGGCCCGGCGCTACAGAGAACAACGGCTAGGCCTCATAATTGCCCGGACACCCCGCCCTGCGACCGGCTCCACTGGTCGACCGCGGGGCGTTTTCGTTTCCGGCCAAGACAGGAAGATCCATGAAGTCGATCTGTGTGTACTGCGGTTCCAACGCTGGCAGCAAGCCGGTCTACACCGAACGCGCCATTGCGCTGGGCGATCGCATCGCCCGCGACGGCATGCGCCTGGTGTACGGCGGCGGCAATGTCGGCCTGATGGGCACCGTGGCCAATGCCGTGCTCGCCGCCGGCGGTGAGGTCACCGGCGTGATTCCGCGCCAGCTGGCCGACTGGGAAGTGGCCCATCGCGGCCTGACCGAACTGGAAATCGTCGGTTCGATGCATGAGCGCAAGTCGCGCATGTTCGATCTGTCCGATGGCTTCGTCGCCCTGCCCGGCGGCTTCGGCACCATGGAAGAGATCTTCGAGATGCTGACCTGGCGCCAGCTGGGCATCGGCAACAAGCCCTGCGCCTTCCTCGACGTGGACGGCTTCTACGCGCCGCTGATCGGCATGATCGATCGCATGGTGGAAGAGCGCTTCCTGCACCCCGAGCAGCGCCAGGACCTGTGGTACGGCTCGGACATTGAAGAGATGCTGGCCTGGATGAAGAACTACCAGCCGGCCCAGGCCTCGAAGTGGATCGACGAGAAGCGCCGCGCGGCGCTGCGTTGAAGACTGCGTGCGCGGTGGCTCAGGCCGCCGCGCGCGTCCACGGTGCCGGCCGGCCCAGCAGGTAGCCTTGGCCGTAGTCGCAGCCGAGTTCGAACAGCGTGTCACGCTGCGCCTCGGTCTCGACGCCTTCGCCGATGGTCTCGATGCCCAGCGTGCGGGCCAGTGACAGCACACCCTCCACCAGCGCGCGGGTACTCTGCGCCTCCGGCCCGTGCAGGCCGGCAATGAAGCTCTGGTCGATCTTCAACGTGCTGATCGGGAAGCGGTGCAGGTAGGACAGTGCCGAGAAGCCGGTACCGAAATCGTCCAGCTGCACCTGGATGCCGCGTTCGCGCAGGCCCTTGAGGATGTGCAGCGTATGCGGACCATCGTCGAGCAGCGCGACCTCGGTGATCTCCAGGCGCAGCCGCTGTGGGTCCGCGTTGCACGACTCCAGCAGGCCATACAGCCGCCCGCTGAACTCGGCGGAGCGGAAATGCCGCGGCGACACGTTGACCGACACATAGCCACGCCCACCATCGGCAAGGCCGGCGATGACCTGTTCGTAGATCAACCAGTCAACCTGTTCGATCAGGCCGCTTTCCTCGCCCAGCTCCAGGAACGCGCCCGGCAGCAACAGGCCGCGGCGCTCATGCTTCCAGCGCAGCAGGGCCTCATGGCCGACCACTTCGCCATCGGACAGGCGCACGATCGGCTGGTAGAACGGCACGAAATCACGGTTGTTGATCGCCCGCCGCAGGTCTGCCTCAAGATCCAGGCTGCGCAGCGCCTGCTCGCGCATCTCCTCGTCGAAGATCGAGCAGCGGTCGTGGCCCTGGGCCTTGGCCCGGTACATCGCCGCATCGGCATCGCGCAGCAGCTCCTCGCCGGTGCGGTAGCGCGGGTTCCACAGGGCGATGCCGAGGCTGCCGGACGGAAACAGCTCGCGACCGGCGATCCACATCGACTCCTGCAGCGCCAGCAACAACCGCTGGCCGAAATCCAGGGCCTGCGCCAGCCCGTCCGGGCATTGCAGCAGCACGGCGAACTCATCCCCGCCGAGGCGCGCCACCACGTCGTTGTCACCTGCCATGGATACGATGCGCTTGGCCACTTCCACCAGCATGCGATCGCCGGCGGCGTGGCCGATGCTGTCGTTGACCAGCTTGAAGCGGTCCAGGTCCAGGAACAGCACCGCGAACACCGGGCCGCCTTCGCGCCGGGCCA
This sequence comes from Stenotrophomonas sp. HMWF023, assembly GCF_003060985.1. NCBI lineage: Bacteria > Pseudomonadati > Pseudomonadota > Gammaproteobacteria > Lysobacterales > Lysobacteraceae > Stenotrophomonas > Stenotrophomonas sp. HMWF023. The sequence goes on along the minus strand of NZ_QAIJ01000284.1, from coordinate 419 downwards.
GCGCCAGCGCATCCTGCAGCCTGTCCAGCAGGTGCAGGCGATTGGGCAGTCCGGTCAGCGCGTCGTGCATGGCCTGGTGAGTCAGTCGCTGCTCGGCGCGCAGGCGTTCGCCGATCTGGCCCAGCAGCTTTTCGTTGACCTCGCCCAGTTCGCGGGTGCGCTCTTCCACCCGTTTTTCCAGCTCGGCATGCGCCGAGCGCAGGCGTTGCTGGTCGCGCTGGCGCGCAAGACCGGTGCCGATGTTCTGCGCGACGAAAATCAGCAGGCGCTGGTCATGCACACTGAAGGCGATCTGCTCGGTATAGCTCTGCACGACGATCGCGCCGACCACTTCGTCGTCGCGCAGCAGCGGCACACCGAGCCAGCACTGCGAACGTGCACCGGATTCGCGTACCTCGCCGGTTTCCAGCAGCGCATCG
>NZ_QAIJ01000283.1:0-2363 GCF_003060985.1 Stenotrophomonas sp. HMWF023 | reverse complement strand
CGCTCCATTCTCAATCAGAAGTTTCACGTTCTCCCACTGATTGCCTGCGATGAAGGCTTGAAACAGCAACGTTTCGCTTGCCGAATTCCGCGTGTTGGGATCGCCACCGTGCTGAAGCAGCAATTGCAGGTAGCGAGGGTCGTCCATCTTTGCGGCATAGACCATGGCGTTGTTGTAGCCAAGTCTGCGGCCATCCACGGCCTTGTAAGCGCGGGCATTTGGATCTGCCCCGTTTTCAAGAAGTGCGCGGAGGCCGTCCAGACTGCCTGTGCGTAGAGGCCAGGCGACCATGGGAATCCCGTCTTCACGCGAGAATGTCTTGTCCGGATCAACACCCTCTTCACGGATGAGGCGGCGAATGGCCTTTGAATCGCCGCTTTCCGTGGCGATGGCAAGCTGCAGAGCCCTCCCTTCAAAGTAGTTGTCTGCTCCATGACTCGATGATGCCGCGCAGCCGCTGATCAGCAAAAGTGTGAGACAAGCCGCGGAGAGGAAGGCTTTCTGCACACATTTGTGAAAGTGAATGGGCATTATCATCCTGATGATTGGGCTGAAGCGTGACATTAGCAAAAAGTTCTGATAATCGATAAGCATCGCGTGCCCAAGCCCGTGCCCGGCGCAATGGAGTTTGCCATGAATGGAACCGACATCGAGGCGCGTGCGCGCGCCCTCCAGGAGCAAAGTCTTCTCGTTCAACAGCTGCGGGAAAGCGGCAATGACAGAGAGGCTGATCGTCTTCAGGAGACCTATCACGCACGTGAAATGTCTGGTCTCGCAGCTGATGTCTATCAATCAGCCAAGCACGAAGGTGCACCTCCCGTGGGATGGACACGCGGCAGCTCCGATCCGGATGCACTGCGCGCTGCAGGCATCAACATGTCTGACGAAGAGTTGCGCGAGCTTCTGCAACCGCCGCAGTCTGGATTCCGCGCGGAGATATATATTCCCGACAAAGAGCTTTTCGGTACAGACGCAAAGCCGGTGGTGGTCTACAAAGGCTCCACCGGTAAGATCGTCGACCCTCTTGCACCGAATGGATGGCGCGAGTCTGGTGGCGAAGATTTTCTGAACAATGGGCAGCAAGGCATTGGGATGCGAAGCGACTACTACGATCGCGCCATGTCACTTGCCACGCAGCTGAATGATCGCATTGGCAATAGCTTCGAAATCGCCGGCCACTCCCTCGGCGGTGGCATGGCCTCGGCCGCGTCGGCCGTCACCGGTGCACGCGCCACCACCTTCAATGCGGCAGGCCTGCATCCGGAAACGGCGGCACGTTTCGCGAAGGAAAATGGTCTGCCCACCTTCAATCCGCAACAGAGCGTGCACACCTACCAGACCACCGGCGAGGTGCTGAACGACGTGCAGAACGGCATGCAGCGCCTGAGCGAGCAGCAGCGTCGCGGCTATGGCGTGCTTGCCAATGAAATGGGCATGTTGCTGAAAGAGCCCGTCATGCAGAAGCTGGTGGGCGACAAGCTGCGCGAGATGATGCCACCGGGTGCGCAGACGTCCGCAGCGCAGTTCATCGAACAACTGGCGACACAGCCGGGGCAGGAAGCTCTGCGCAATATCCCGGTGGCCGCTGGCCGTGCCGAACTGCTGCTTGAGGCCAAGACACGCGACGCACAGGGCACTATCGTCAATCGTTCGCAGGTAGCGGCGCCAAGCCAGGTTGCAGAGCTGGCTGGGCCGCTGTCCACCGTGCTGCACGCCACCGGCTACGGCATGCGCGGCGGACGTGTGATCGGTGAGCAGGTTGAACGCGCGGGGGCGGTTGGCGCGCATGTACTGGACAGGGCGGGCGATGGCGCAGAGCAGATCCTGAGGACCCAGGGCATGGCCATTGGCCAGGTCGTGAACATGGGATCGACCACGCTCCAGGTGGGTACCCGGGCGACCACCACCGTGATCGCCTCCGGGCGCGAGTTGACCGGAAGCATCGAGGCGACCCTGCATCGGGCGCAATCGCAGGCCAGTTCCCATGGCATGTCCGCACTGTCGTGGGTGGCCGGTAGGATCGGTTTGGATGACGCGTCCGACAGGTTGGCCAAAGAGGCCGAAAGGACACGTACTACGGGCGAGCAGCGCGCGGTGCATGCGTCGCGACAAGCACATGCCGATGCCGAGGGGACGCGTGCCTTTGGCGAGCGGACGGCCACGGCCATCAACCACGACGGCCAGTGGGTGGCCGGCAAGCTGCAGAACGGGTTCGCCACCGCCGGCGCCCATGTGGACCACGGTTACGACCTGGTGGCATCGAAGGTAAAGGGCGTTACCGCCCAAGCGCCAGCCGCCATGGCGACGGTCGGGGGTATCAGTGTGGGAGTGGGTACCGCTGCTGCCACCCATGTACCCACCGG
>NZ_QAIJ01000042.1:0-6401 GCF_003060985.1 Stenotrophomonas sp. HMWF023 | reverse complement strand
CCGGCCTGAGCGATCATGGGAGCCTGCGCCTTCGGCGGGCGCCAGCGCGGCGCCTCTCTCCTGCATTCGGCGGCCAGTATATCCGCTGCAGTGCAGCACGGCATAATCCGGCCATGGTTTCGCCTTCCCGCCCGTGGTTCCTGTACCTGCTCGAATGCCGCGATGGCAGCTATTACGCCGGCATCAGCACCGACGTGCAGGCCCGTTTCGCCGCCCACCAGGCCGGCAAGGGGGCCCGATACACCCGGTCGCGGCCGCCGCTGCGGGTCCTGGCGGTACGTGAATACCCGGACAGGGCAGCGGCCTCACGCGCCGAATGGGAGCTTAAGCAGCTGCCGCGCGAACGCAAGCTGGCGTGGCTGCAGGCGCCGGCCGAGGCTGTTCTGTAGAGCCGAGCCCATGCTCGGCTGCTGCACTCGGCGACGAGCGTCAGCCGAGCATCGGCTCGGCTCTACAACATCGCCGGTAGATCCACGCCATGCGTGGATGGGGCACATCCGGCCATGCCATGATCACCCAGCCCTCAGCGCTGGAGACCCGGATGTCCACCGTTGCCCTGTTGTTCGCACTGTCCGCAGCGGCAAGCCCTGCCGCCGACGCCACCACCCTCGCGGCCATCGAAGCGACCTGCCACGACTACGTCGACGGTCAACTGGAAGCCGATCCGCAGCGCGTCGCCCGTTCCCTGCATCCGGACCTGGCCAAGCGCGCGGTGCTCGGTGATACACCCGACGAACGCCTCGGCCTGCGTCGGATGTCGAAGGAAGAGCTGGTTGCGTTGACCAGGCAGGGCGCGTTGAAGACCCCGAAGGATCAATGGGACCGGCGCTGCACGGTGCTGGACGTGACCGGCAATGCGGCCTCGGTACGGCTGGAAACGCCGTGGTTCGTCGACTACTTCCACATGGGCCGCTTCGACCAGCGCTGGGTCATCGTCAACGCGCTGTGGTACCCGAAGCCGAAGGCGCCGTAGGGCAGAGGCAATCAGCACGAAGAACCGATCCACGTCATGCGTGGATGACGTCACCGCGCCCGCTCACACCGTGCGCAGCGCTCAACTCTCCATCGAAACGCCAAGCACTTCGCCGTCCTCATCGAACTCGACACTCAGCACATACTGCGAGACGTCGCCCGGCAGCGCGAAATCGACGTGCACCGATCCATCGCTTTCCCACGGTTCGCGCGCCTGCAGCAGGCCCAGCACCGCGCTGGCCGCCGGCGTGGCCGTTCCCAGTTGCTCATTCCAGTAATCGGCTTCGATCTCGTCCAGATGGTGCTGGATGAACAGGTCGACGCTGTCCTCGCCTTCCTCGGTGCCCAGCAACTGTTCAAGGGCGGTGCGCGCACGCTTCTGCTGGGCGGTTGGGGTGGTCATGGCATTCCTTTGAGTGGTGGTTGGGAGGCGGGGTCAGAGCCCTTTCCTGCGGAAAGGGATCGCCCTCAACGTAGTGCATTCATCCACGCATGGCGTGGATCTACCGCTTCGGCCGCCGGTCTTCGCGGTCATCGCCAAAAATGATGCGCGCGCTGCGCTGGTAGCTCCAGTACGCCACCGCCCAGTTCAGCAGCACCACGACGCGGTTGCGGAAACCGATCAGGAAGAACACGTGTGCGGCCAACCAGAACCACCAGGCCAGCACGCCCGACAGCTGCAGCTTGCCCAGGTGCACGATCGCGGCCATGCGGCCGATGGTGGCCAGATTGCCGAAGTCGGCGTACTTGAACGGCCCCGGTGCCGGCTTGTCGTGCAGGCGTGCGCGAAGAGTTTCCGCCACGTACTTTCCCATCTGCTTGGCGGCCGGGGCCACGCCCGGTACCGGCTTGCCGTTGGCCTGGCTCAGCGCGGCCAGGTCGCCGGCCACGAACAGTTCGGGATGGCCGGGCAGGGTCAGGTCCGGCTGCACCTGCACGCGTCCGGCGCGGTCCAGCGGCACGTCCAGCGTGCGCGCCAGCGGCGAGGCAGCCACGCCGGCGGCCCAGACCACGGTGCGTGCGGGCACGAACTGATCGCCCAGTTTGAAGCCCTGTCCATCGATGTGGCTGACTGGCGTGCCCGTCATCACTTCCACGCCCAGCTTTTCCAGCTGCCGGCGTGCCTTCAGCGAAAGCACTTCGGGGAAGGTCGACAGCACGCGCGGACCGGCCTCGACCAGTCGCACTTTGGCGCTGGCTGGATCGATGTGGCGGAACTCATTGCGCAGCGTATGCCGGGCGATTTCAGCCAGGGTGCCAGCCAGCTCGACGCCGGTCGGGCCACCACCCACCACCGCGAAGCTCAGCCATGCGGCCTTCTTCGCCGGGTCCGGCTCGGCCTCGGCGCGCTCGAACGCCAGCAGCAGTTTGCGGCGCAGGGCGATGGCATCGTCCAGTGTCTTCAGGCCAGGCGCATCATCGGCCCATTCGTCATGGCCGAAGTAGGCGTGGGTGGCGCCGGTGGCCAGCAGCAGGCTGTCGTAGTCCAGCGTGCTGCCATCGGCCATGCGCACCTGGCGCGCTTCCTTGTCGATGGCCACCACTTCGCCCAGCCGCACCTCCACGTTGCGCTGGTGGCCGAGGATGTGGCGCAGCGGTGCGGCGATATCCGGAGCAGACAGTCCCGCGGTGGCCACCTGGTACAGCAGCGGCTGGAACAGGTGATGGTTGCGACGGTCGACCAGGGTGATGCGTATGCGTTCGCGGGCCAGCGCACGGGTGGCCCACAGGCCGGCGAAACCGCCGCCGACAACGACCAGGTGGGGGACGCGATCACGACTCATCGACTCACTCCAGGGGGGCATGGGGGAAGTGCCTGGCATCTTCGCACGGCCGGTCCTTGTCACGTCAGCGTGCATCCGGATCGGCGATACTCGGGTTCAGGCAACTGCCCGTGAGGAGTCCATGAGCGAACCGGAAAAGCGCATCGCCCTGTTGATCGACGCCGACAATGCACCGGCCTCGAAGATCGACGAAGTCCTGGCCGAGGTCGCCCGCTATGGCGTGGCCAACGTGCGCCGTGCCTATGGCAACTGGAAGAGCCCGCGGCTGAAGGGCTGGGAGGCGGTGCTGCACGAATACGCGATCCGGCCGATCCAGCAGTTCGCCTACAGCAAGGGCAAGAACGCGTCGGACATGGCGATGGTGATCGATGCGATGGACCTGCTGTACGCGCGCAACCTCGATGGGTTCGCGATCGTGTCCAGCGATGCCGACTTCACGCCGATGGTGATGCGCCTGCTGACCGATGGCGTGAAGGTCTATGGCTTCGGCGAAAAGAAGACCCCGGAGCCCTTCGTCAACGCGTGCTCGAAGTTCACCTATCTCGAAGCGTTGGGCCAGACCCACGCCAGCGTGCAGGATGTGGAGCAGGCATCGAACGAACCATCATCGAACGAACAGGCGCCCAGCGAACAGGCGAGCAGCGACGATGCGCGCCCGCGCAAGAGCGGCGCGGAAATGCGCAGCGACACGCGCCTGGTGAAGATGCTGCGCCGCGCGGTGTCCTCGGCAGAAGGCGAGGATGGCTGGTCGCACCTCGGCCCGGTCGGCAGCCAGATCGGCAACCAGGCCTCGTTCGATCCGCGCAACTACGGTTACGGGAAGCTCAGCGATCTGCTGGCCGCGATCGGTTTGTTCGAGCTGAAGAAGGACGGTAAATCCTCCTACGTGCGCGCGCTGCCAAAGAAGAACCGGTAACGCCGGAAACGCCGGTGCAGAGTAGAGCCGAGCCACGCTCGGCTGCTTTCCGCACGCACTACAGAGCGCGTGCGTTGGAGCCCGCGTAGCCCGCAGCAAATCCATCGGCGAAATCCTCAACTCCGTTGAATGCCAGCAGTAACAGTCCGGCACACAGCAGCATATTGCGGTTGGATCGGCGGTACCCCAGCACCAGCGCCGCCAGCCCTGACGCCAGCAGAACGTAATTCACTGCATCCCATGCGGTCATGCCATTTCCCCTTGTGGATCGGCGTATCGTAACGGCTCCGCGCCCTGTTGGCGCAGCGCTGCACGCAAGGAAATCCGTATGTTGAAGATCTGGGGTCGCCGCAATTCCAGCAACGTCCGCAAGGTGCTGTGGTGTGCCGAGGAAATCGGCCTGCCGTACGAGTCCATCGAAGTGGGTGGCAGCCACGGTGGAACGCAGTCGCCGGAGTACGTGGCGATGAACCCGAACGGGCTGGTGCCGGTGATCGAAGACCACGGCCTGCCGCTGTGGGAATCGAACACCATCGTGCGCTACCTCAGTGCGCGCTATTCGCTGGGCACGCTGTACGCGGAAGACGCGATGGAGCGTGCGCAGGCCGAGAAGTGGATGGATTGGAGCACCTCGCGGATGGCGCCGCTGTACTCCGAACTGATCTGGGGCATCATGCGCACCGCGCCGGCCGACCGCGATGAGGCGCGCATCAATGCGGCGATCGTGCGCGCCGGTGATTTCCTGGCCCTGCCCAATGCGACCCTGGCCACGCAGCCGTGGTTGTCAGGCGAGAAATTCGCCATGGGTGACATCGCCCTGGGCTCGTTGATCTACGCGTGGTTCGAGTTGCCGATCCAGCGTCCGGACCTGCCGCACCTGGCCGAGTGGTATGCACGCCTGCGCGAACGCCCGGCGTACCAGCGCGGCGTGATGTCACCGATGACGTAAGCGAAGGGGCGACGTTCGGGGTCGGAGCCCCTTTCTGCGAAAAGGGATCCGACCCCAAGCCATCGGGGTCGGATCCCACCCGTCGGGTGGGCTCTGACCCCAGCGCATCCTCCCTCAATACAGATCCGTCGGATCCACATCCAGCGACCAGCGCACCTTGCGTGCCTCCGGCAGCGCGTACAGCTGCGGTACCAGCTGTGCCAGCACCCCATGCAGCGGTGGCCGCTGCGCTGCCGACAACAACAACTGCGTGCGCTGATAGCCGGCACGGCGTGGCATAGGCGCAGGCATCGGCCCGTAGGCCTCCACGACGTTCTGCTCGCCCAGCAGTTTGCGCGCGGCCAGCAGGAATGCATTGGCATGCTCCAGCTGCTGCGCTTCAGCGCGCATCAGCGCCAGGTGCGCGAACGGTGGAAAACCCGCCGCCTCGCGCTGGTTCAGTTCGGCCTGCGCGAACGGATGGTAGCCACCGTTCACCAGCGTCTCCAGCAGCGGATGATCTGGATGATGGGTCTGTAACCACACTTCGCCCGGATCGCGCGCGCGCCCGGCGCGGCCGGCTACCTGGATCAGCTGCTGCGCCAGTTTTTCGCTGGCGCGGAAATCGGCCGAGAACAGGCCTTCGTCGATGCCCACCACCACCACCAGCGTCAGCTTGGGCAGGTCGTGGCCCTTGGCCAGGATCTGCGTGCCGACCAGGATGCCGGGCTCGTTGCCCAGCTTGCCCAGCTGCTGCTCCAGCGCATCGCGCCGTGCGGTGGTGCCGCGGTCGATGCGCACCACCGGGAAATCGGCGAAGGCACTGACCAGGTGTTCTTCCAGCCGCTCGGTGCCGATGCCCTGTGGCTGCAGCGCCAAGCTGCCACAGGCGGGGCAGGCCAGTGGTGCCGGCTGCCGCGCACCGCAGTGATGGCATTGCAGGCGACGGCCACCGCCATGCACGGTCATCGGTGCGTCGCAGCGGTTGCAGGGCGCGGTCCAGCCGCAGTCGTGGCACAGCAGCACCGGCGCATAGCCGCGCCGGTTCTTGAACACCAGCACCTGCTGGCCACGTTGCAGGTGTTCGCCGATGCCGGCCAGTACGTCGGCGGAAAGGCCATCGCGCAGCGGACGCTTGCGGACATCGAGGATGCGCACGCGCGGCGGTCGGGCATCACCGGCACGTTGCTTCAGGCGCAGGTGCGCATAACGGCCGGCGTAGGCGTTGTGCAGGGTTTCCAATGAGGGCGTGGCGCTGCCCAGCAGCACCGGAATGCCTTGCGCCTTGGCCCGCACCAGGGCGAAATCGCGCGCGTGGTAGCGGATGCCGTCCTGCTGCTTGTAGCTGCCGTCATGCTCTTCGTCCACGATCAGCAGGCCGGGCTGCGGCAGCGGAATGAACACCGCCGAACGCGTGCCGACGATCACCCGCGCTTCTCCGCGTGAGGCCGCAGCCCAGACCCGCGCGCGTTCGTTGTCGGTCAGCCCCGAGTGCAAAGCGTGCACGGCAATGCCGAGACGGCCGCGGAAGCGTGCCAGGGTCTGCGGAGTCAGGCCGATCTCGGGCACCAGCACCAGAGCCTGCTTGCCCTGCGCCAGGCAATGGATGATTGCCTGCAGGTAGACCTCGGTCTTGCCGCTGCCGGTCACCCCGTCCAGCAGGAATGCCTGGAAGCTGTCAGCGGCGGTGATCGCGGCCACGGCCTCGGCCTGCTCCGCATTGAGGGTGGGGCCGGGCAGGGGCTGAGCGTGCTGCGGCGCCACGCTCAGGGCGATGCGCTCGGCGAGGTCGCGCTTGCCC
>NZ_QAIJ01000282.1:2488-22353 GCF_003060985.1 Stenotrophomonas sp. HMWF023 | reverse complement strand
TTTCTGTTCTGTGCCGTCGAGCACCAGCCCGCTGTGCAGCCCATCACTGATGGCGTAAATCGCCGCCCTGCCAGGCGTGCACATGACGACTCCGCAGGAACGCCACCACGGCGATCGCGTCACCTCGCGCGGTGCTGACGGGAACATGTCACGGATGGAGGCAGAGGGTTCCATCCATGCGCTGTCCTGCCGGCCGGGGCAGGCGTAGTCTCAGCCCGTTGCCGTGCCCATCCTCTCTGGAGTGCCACCATGCCGCTCGCCCGCATCGATCTTCGCAAAGGTAAATCCGTCGAGTATCGCCAGCGTGTCGGCGAAGCGATCTACCAGGCCATGCGCGCGGTCGGCGTGCCGGAAAACGATCGCTTCCAGATCTTCCAGGAGCACGACGCCGGCACGCTCGTGTTCGACCCGGGTTACCTGGGCATCGCCCGCACCGATGACTTCATCTGCATCCAGATCACCTGGAACGAAGGGCGCACGCTGGAGCAGAAAAAGGCGCTGTATGCCGGTATTGCCGACGGCCTGCATGCGGCGGTGGGTATCCGTCGCGAGGATGTGTTCATCAATCTGGTGGAAGTGAAGAAGGAGAACTGGTCGTTCGGTAACGGCCAGGCGCAGTACGTGAGTTGATGCGCGAAGCGCATCCACGCATGGCGTGGATCTACTGGATCCGTCGCGAAGACGTGTTCATCGATGTTGTCGGTACCAGAGCCCTGCGTCACAGTGTCGCAGCAGGTAAACCCTGAACGCGGTCCAGGGTTGGCCCTGGCCCCGTAGAATGGCCGCGTGCGCCGCTCTGCTCTCCACCGCCGGTTCCAGACCCTCGCATGGCTTGCCATGCTGCTGGTGCTGCTTGCCCCGCTGGTGAGCCGTTGGCTGGCGCATGCGTACGTTGCTGTTGCTGCACCGGTGGCGGTCATGGACCACACCCTGCACGCGCAGCACGCGATGGAAGGGCATCACGACCACCACGCGATGGCAATGCAGCTTGGTGAAGCGGCACCGAAGCCGCCGGCCGATCCACACGCCGACCACGAGATGGGCGTGGACTGCGATTACTGCCTGATTGCCGCACGACTGATCACCCTGCTGGTGGCGGCGCTGCTGTTGATGATGCCGCTGGCACCGGTGTGCCGCGCGCTGCGTGGTGCGGTGCAGGCGTTGCCGCAGCGGATCTGCGGCACGTTGGGAGCGCGTGGGCCACCGGTGCTGCTGGCTGCTTGAGCCCTGCGCGTGCGCCCTTGAATTGATTCTCCCGAGCTGCCAGGCATGGCCTGGCACTACGGCGTGCGCGTTTCCCGAACTCCTTGAGCTTCCCTGCTACTGCGGGGTGGCCTTGCATGACGTGAAACAATGAAAACAAACCCCAACTCCGCGCGCCTGCGCCGGGTGGCGCTGTCTGTCGCTTGTGCGCTGCTGCTGCACTCCGCTTCTGCCCTTGCTGCCGACGCGGCACCACCGACCACGCTGGATACCGTCCGTGTGGTGGATACCCGCAGCGGTGCGCTGTCCTCCACCGCCAGCACCGGCTCGGCCCTCGGCCTGAGCGTGCTGCAGACCCCGGCCAGCCTGACCGTGATTTCGCGCGCGCAACTGGAGCAGCGCGGTGATTCCAATCTCAACGACGCGATCACCCGCGGCGGCGCGATCAGTGCACTTCCCCATCCGGGCAACGGCCTGAGTGCGCTGTCCAGCCGTGGCTTTACCGATGGCGCCTCGGTGATGCGCCTGTACGACGGCCTGCGCCAGTACGGCGGCGTGGGCATCACCTTCCCGTTCGATACCTGGTCGATCGAGCGCATCGAGGTGCTGCGTGGGCCGGCCTCGGTCATCCATGGTGATGGCGCCATCGGCGGCGTGGTCAACATCGTGCCGAAAAAACCTTCGCGCGGTGCCATCGAGAACGAGGTAAGCGTCACCCTGGGCAGCGAAGACACCGCGCGACTCGGATTCGGCAGTGGCGGTGCGCTCACGCCGGCGCTGGCCTACCGCGTGGACGTCAGCGGCAACTACAGCAGCGGCTGGGTCGACCGCGGCCACAACGGCGATGCAACGTTTTCCGGTGCGTTGCTGTGGCAGCCACGGGCGGATCTGCAGTTGACGCTGACCCATGCGCAGGGCTACCAGAAGCCGATGCGCTACTTCGGTACGCCGTTGATCGATGGCAGGCAGCTGGATGCACTGCGCCACGAGAACTACAACGTGGCCGACAGCGTGATTCGCTTCCGCGACCGCTGGACCCAGCTCGATGCGCTGTGGACGCCGAACGAGAACGTGGAGTGGCGCACGCGCGTCTACCAGATCGACAGCCAGCGCGATTGGCGCAACGCCGAGGCCTATGTCTACAACGAGCGCACCGGCCTGATCGATCGCTCCGGCAACACCCAGATCACCCACAACCAGGACCAGACCGGGCTGACCTCCACGCTGCGCCTGCTGGGAAATGCGGGTGGTCTGCCCAACAGTTTCGCCGTTGGCTTCGATGCCAACCGTGCGCATTTCAAGCACACCAACAACACCTATGCGGGCAGTTCGGGGCCGGTGGATCCCTTCAACCCGGTGCCCGGCGGGTTCGTCAGCGATGCACCCAACCTGCCGCGCTACCGCAACAGCGCCGAGCAGGTCGCGTTGTTCGTGGAAGACCGGCTGGAACTGAGCGAGCGCTGGTCGGTGCTTGCTGGCCTGCGCCACGATCGCGCCACGATCGACCGCAACGACCTGGTCAGCGGCCAGCGTGCGTTCTCGAAGACCTACAACAGCACCGGCTGGCGAGCGGGCACGGTGTTCGCGATACAACCGTCGATGACCCTCTATGCGCAGTACTCGCAGGCGGCGGACCCGGTCAGTGGGCTGTTGATGATCAGCCCGGCCAACGGCGTGTTCGATCTGGCCAAGGGCAAGCAGATCGAGATCGGCATGAAGCAGGCCTTCGATGGGGGTGAGTGGACGCTGGCGGCCTATCGCATCCGCAAGACCGGGCTGCTCAGCCGTGACCCGCTGAAACCGGACCGTCGCGTGCAGGTAGGTGCACAGGCCTCGAAGGGAATCGAAGCCTCGTTGAACTGGGCCTTCGCGCCGCAGTGGTCGCTGGATGCCAATGCGACCGTGCTCAAGGCCGAGTTCGAGGATTTCCTGGAAGCCACCGGCACGCCGGCGGTGATCGTGTCGCGTGATGGCAACGTGCCGCCGAACGTGGCCGAGCGCCTGGCCAACGCCTGGTTGAGCTGGCAGTTCCTGCCCGACTGGAGCGTGGCCAGTGGCGTGCGCTACGTGGGCAAGCGCTATGCCGACAACGCCAACACGCTGCAGCTGCCGGGCTATACCACCACCGATCTGGCCCTGACCTGGCAGGCAGCCCCACGTACACGGGTGACCGCGCGGGTGTTCAACGTGTTCGACAAGGCGTACTACGCCACGGCCTACTACACCAGTACGCAGTGGCTGCTGGGCGCCGACCGGCGCGTCGAATTCACCTTCGACCATCGCTTCTGAGGACGGCTGCCATGTCGCTGCGATCCACTGCCAAGCGCTGGACCTACCTGGTGCACCGTTGGCTGGGCATCGGTGGGTGCCTGCTGATGTTGCTGTGGTTCGTCAGCGGCATGGTGATGCTGTTCATCGGTTACCCGAAGCTGACGCCGGGAGAACGCTTGGCCGCGTTGCCCACACTGGCCGATGCGCGCGGCTGGCAGGCACTTTCCGTGCTGCCGGATGCCGTGCGACAGGAGCCTGAGCGGGTTGTGTTGACGACGCTGCGTGGCGAGCCCGCCTACGTGGTGCGCTTCGGGACGCACATGGGCGCGTGGTCGGCGCTTACCGGGCAGGCATTGCCGCCTGTATCGGCGCAGCTGGCCGAAGTCTCCGCCGCGCAGTTCGCCGGTGGGCCGGCTTTCGTTGGTGCCATGCCGCTGGACGAGGATCGCTGGACGCATTCGCGCGGCCTTGATCCGCACCGGCCGCTGTACCGCGTCGGCGTGGGTGGCGCAGAGTCCGGTGATGTCTACGTGTCCTCGCGCACCGGCGAAGTGGTGCTGGATGCACCGCGCCTGCAGCAGCGGTGGAACTATGTGGGTGCGTGGCTGCACTGGCTGTACTTCCTGCGCATGCAGTCGGTGGACCCGGTGTGGACCTGGACGGTGATTGTGTTCTCAGTGCTGTGTACGGTGGCCGCGATCAGCGGGGTCGTGGTCGGCATCTGGCGCTGGCGGTTTCGCGGGCAGTACCGGTCAGGGTCGAAGACGCCGTACCAGGAACCGTGGATGCGCTGGCATCATCTGATCGGATTGATGGCGAGCGCATTCGTTTTCACCTGGATCTTCAGTGGCCTGATGTCGATGAATCCGCTGGGAGTGTTCAGCAGCTCACACGCCTCGCTCGACGTTGCGCGCTATCAGGGTGAGGTTCCGGTGGATGCAGGCGTCATCGCACAGCCGGCTGCGGTACTGGCTGCAGTGCACACGCCGCAGTTCGTGCCGGTCGAGATTCAGTGGCGACGCATCGGCGGTGAACTGTTCGCTGTGGTGCTGGACGGCAATGCCGATTCGCGCGTGGTCACAGAGCGCGGCGGCACGCTGCAGGTGTCCACTGCATTCGGTGCAGACTGGCTGCAGGGCAGGGTAGCGGCGATGTCCGACGCGCGACTGCGCAGGTTCACCCTCCTGCAGGCGCCCGATGCCTACTTCTACCCGCGCGCTGCGGAGGCGATGAATGGCGCCGCGGTACGTCGCTTTCCGGTGGCGATGGTTGACTTCGATGACGCTGAGGCAACCCGCGTCTATGTCGACCTGGCCACCGGCGACCCGCTGTTGACGATGGGCAAACGCGAGCGCGCAGGTCGTTGGCTGTTTTCCTTCCTGCACAGCTGGGATCTACCCGCGCTGCTGCGGCAGCAGAACGGCCGCTTGATCATGCTGCTGTTGCTCAGCCTGGCAGGCACCGGGCTGTGCGTGACGGCCACGGTGATCGGCTATCGGCGGTTGCGGATGACATTCCGACGCAAGCGCCGCCAGGCACATCACCCCCGCAGCCAGCGCGTCGACACCGCCACCAGCAACAGCGCCATCGCCACGCCGACGAAGGCGGCGATGAGGCCGAAATGATTGGCGGCGAAACCGATCAGCGCCGGGCCGGCAAGAATGCCGGCAAATCCAAGCGTGGAGACCGCAGTGATGGCGATCGCCTGCGGCATCCGGTTCTGGCTGCCAGCCAGCGAGAACAGCGCCGGGGCGATGTTGGCGCAGCCCAGGCCGACCAGCACGTAGCCGCCCAGTGACGCTTGCCACGGTGTAACCAGGGTGAGCACCAGCACGCCGGCGCAGGCCAGCAGCGCACCGGCCACGATCGCCTTCTGCCGGCCGATGCGCTCCACCAGGCGGTCACCGAACAGGCGCGCCACGGTCATCGTCAGGGTGAAGGTGACGTAGCCGATGCCGGCATGGCTGGCATCGACCTTGCGGATGTCGGTGAGGAACACCGCACTCCAGTCCAGCATCGCGCCTTCCGCCAGGAACGCGATGAAGGCAAGCACGCCGATGAACATGACGATGCCGCGCGGCCAGGCCAGCAGCGGTGCATCGTGTGCGACGCGCTCAGCACGCCAGTAGCGCGCCGACAGCAGTGCGACCACACCCATCATCAATACGCCGAGCAGCACCGCCGAGATCGGCGCCATGCGCGCGCTCAGCAACAGGGTCATCGTCGCCGCGCCGAGGAATCCACCGATGCTGAAGAACGCGTGGAAGCCGGACATCATCACCCGCTGCGCTTCGCGTTCCACCACCACGGCCTGTACGTTCATCGTGCAATCCATCGCGCCCACGCCGGCACCGAAGACGAACAGCACCAGGCCCAGCATCCACGCCGACTCAGCCAACGCCAGGCCGGGTACCGTTGCGCAGATGATCAGCGTGGTGGCGACCATCACCCGGCGGCAACCCAACCGTGCGGCGAACAGGCCCGACAACGGCATGGCCAGCAGCGAGCCGGCGCCCAGGCAGAGCAGCACCAGACCCAGCGTGGCGTCGTTGATGTCGGTGCGCGCCTTTGCGAAGGGCACCAGCGTGGCCCACAGCGCGGTAGCGAAGCCGGGAATGAAGAATGCAGCGCGGGTCGCGTGCTGTTCGGCACGCGGTCGGTTGGCGAGGGACATGGGCGGTACGGTCAGGGAGGTGTCGGATGTACGGCGATGCCGGCGGCGCGGAAACGGGCGGCCAGCGCAGGTGGTGCCGAGGTGGTCAGTACCAGATCGTCGATGTCGTCCAGGCCGGCGATCTGCCAGTTGCCGCGTGCGCCCAGTTTTTCGGTGGTGGCGGCGACGATGATGCGGCTGCTGCAGGCGACCATCGCGCGCTTGAGCGTGGCTTCCTCGGCGTCCATCGCCCACACGCCGGTATCGACGTCCACGGCGCAGGGGCCGGGCAGATAGACATCCGCCCGCAGGTGCTGCACCTGGGCCAGCGCCTCGGCACCGACCGCGCCGCCGCCTGCGGCCAGGCGCCCACCGATCAATTGCACGGTGGTGCCGTCCTGCCATGCCGCAGCGGTGGCGATCTGCGGCGCGTTGGTGATCACCGTCAACCCCAGCGCGCCCGGCAATTGCTGGGCAATGGCCAGATTGGTCGAGCCAGCGTCGATCAGCAGGACCTGGCCGGGCTGCAGCAGCGCGCAGACGCGGGCAGCCAGTTCGTCCTTGCCGGTGCGGTCCTGGGTCATCCGTTCGCGCAGCGGTACCGCCTTCGGGGCCGGCAGCACCGCGCCACCATAGACGCGCTGGCACAGGCCCTGGGCGGCCAGTTCACGCAGATCGCGGCGGATCGAATCTTCGGATATGCCATAACGGCGCGCCAGTTCGGCGGCCACTACGCGCCCTTGCTGGCGCAGCTCCTGCAGGATCAGCTGGGTACGCTCGGCGGGGAGGGTCGGGTCGGGGTTCATGCTTCAATTGTGCATAAACGTGCATGAACGTGCAACATCGAGTGCCGGCCAGAAGTTGGCGAGACGGGCTGTACACACTCCGGCTGCAGCGATGGTGAATCGCGCTCGAGGCTGTGCTGCCCATCGCCTTTCCAGCGCGGCATCATGGCGAGGCTCCCGGCACGGAACCCTGCATGTCCTCCACCGTTCACCACAAGCTGCGCATCGGCGCCGATCAGTTCACCGGCCAGAAGGTGGTCGACCAGCAGTTCCACGAGTGCGACTTTTCCGGCGCGGACCTGACCGCCACCGAATTCGTGAACTGCGGTTTCTACGACGCCGACACGCGTACCGGGTGCCGTTTCAGTGGTGCCACGTTGAAGGAAGCCAGCTTTCGCCAGTGCGACATCAGCATGTGCAACTTCAACTTCATCAAGGCGCTGGGGCTGGAAATCAGCGAGTGCCGTGCGCAGGGCGCCGATTTCAGCAACGCCAGTTTCATGAACCAGATCACCACGCGCAGCTGGTTCTGCAGCGCCTTCATCAAGAAGACCAACCTGCGCTATGCCAACTTCTCGCGGGTGACGCTGGAGAAGTGCGAGCTGTGGGAAAACCGCTGGGAAGGGGCCAACGTCAGCGGTGCCAGTTTTGCAGGGTCGGACCTGTCCGGTGGCCAGTTCGATGGCATCGACTGGAACACGGCCAACTTCACCGATTGCGACCTGACCAACTCCGAACTGGGTGAGCTGGACGTGCGCAGCACCAACCTGCGTGGCGCCACGCTGGATGTGCAGCAGGTGGCGCTGCTGATGCAGCGGATCGGCATCACCGTGGTGCCTTGAGCGTGCGTGGCGGCGCTATGCCGGCGCGGTCGGCGCATGGGCCACCCAGCCCTTGAAGCTGAAGCCGGCGTAGAACAATTCCACGTTCTCGAAGCCGGCCTCCTGCAGCAGCGCCACTTCCTGCTCGGGCGACAGCAGCGGCAGGCGCTCGGTGATGGCGGCTACCGCGCGCTGCGCATCGGCACGTGGAATGCCGGAGGCCTCGCCGAACGCAGCGTAGCGCTGCAGCCAGCGATGCTTGCCGGCCGCGTCCTGCGGCACGCTGTGGTGGGCGACCACCAGCGGCGCACCCGGTCGCAGCCGTTGCCGCAGTTCGTGCAGGGTGTGCAGGCGTTGTTCAACGGTGAGGAAATGCAGGGTCAGCAGGCAGGTGGCGCCGTCGAAGACGGTGCGCGGGGCATCGTCGATGTAGCCTTCCAGCAGCGTGACCTGCGCCATCAATGGCCCCAGGGTCTGCTCGGCCAGTGCGAGCATTGGCGCGGCCGGATCGATACCGAGCATCTGCCACTGCGGATGCGCTTCGGCGAAGGCCTTGAGCTCCAGGCCGCCACCTGCGCCGAGCACCAGTACCTGGCCATCGTCGGGCACATGTTCGGCCAGCAGCAGGTGGGTCATCTGCTGCAGCCCGAGGAAGCCCGGCACCTGCCGCAGCGGGCCGTCGGCGTAGCGGGCGACGGCGTGGGGGTCGGAGAAGGACATCGGAAGCATTCCTGCAGCAATGGCGAACGTCCACTCTACCGTGCTGCGCAAGTGTCGATTGCAGGAACGCCCGCCTTTGCTTAAGGTCTGCGCCTGCCTGTATTCCAGAGATCGCGAATGGACCCTCGCACCCCCCCGATGCCATCGGCGGAAGCCTTCGAACTGGCGCTGACATTGCTTGGACGGGAGGACGTGGATGAGGAGCAGGCCGAGCGGGCACTGCTCGCGCTCGGCAGCGAACACGGGCCGATGCGCCGCCTGCTGGTATGGCTGCCTGAAGCATTCGCCATGGCCTTGATCGGGCACATGGAACTGGGCGTGCTGCTGCCCAGTACCTTCACCGCCTCCGACGCACAGGGTGAGCTGCATGAACTGCCGCTCGACCTCGAACCGGTATTTGCCACTGGTCTGCAGCGCGCCCTCGCCATGTACCACGAAGGTCCGCGCGCTGCGTTCAAGGCGATCTGCGAGCGGAGTTCGTTGCTCAATGCGATTGACAACGCCTTGAACGCCGGAGTTGATCTGCAGGGCGCGACGCTTTCAGGTCCGGCGCTGCTGGACATTCCCGCAGAGACCTACCTCGCCGATTGAGCCCGAGGTATTCAGAGCGCCGGCTTCATTCCGTCTGCTTCCAGTCGATACAGGCCGGTCAATCGCCAGTCATCCTGCACGCGCTGTAGCCGGTACTCATGGATGAGGACGCTGGAGCGGCGTTGTTGTGCGGTACGTATCGACGCTGCGTCGCCGATGATCTGCACGGCCAGGACCTGTTCCAGTGCCGGATCATGCGGTGACTCAACGCTGGGCCGTTGCATGACGTTGCGCGGGGTGCCAGGCAAGGCGTAGTGCTCCACCAGCTTTGCGTACGCCGCACTGGCCAACGCCAGTCCGTGTGATGAGCCATGTTCTGTCACCCCTGCAAGCGAGGCATTGTTCCAGTCCAGAAAATCGGACTGGAAAGCACGCATGTGCAGCACCGGTGCGCTGCCACTCAGATCGAGCGCGCTGCGCTCGAAAACAAGAAGCGGCAGGACCTCGCCGAACCTCACATCGCGGCCGTAGCGGAAGTTGCGTTCGGCCTGCAGCCTGCCATTGCACAGCAGGGCGACGCGACCGGGTCTGCTGGCATGAACCATCACGTGCCGTTGAAAATACCCCTGCACCGGCGCGGCATCCGCGTTGGATGCGCCCGGCGCGGTGATCTGCAGTTGGCAGTTCCCGTCCGTGGGTGCATAGCCAATGACCTGCAGCGAGCCGTCTCGGGGCCCAAACGTGATGCAGCCACCGGTCAGGCTGCAGACCAAGGCGATGCCGATCCATCGACGCATGCGGACGCTCCTTGCTTGGATGGCCGGCAGGATAACGCACTGGGATGCTTCAGCTGTTCTGCTGCAGCACCTTCCCCAGCACCTGCCAGACCTTCGGGTCCTGGCATTGCGATACATTGAAGCGCACGTAGTCGGCGGCTTGCTGCGACTGGCTGAAGGCATTGCCGGGCGCCACCACCACGCCTTCGCGCAGGCACAGCCGTGCTACCGCCGATGCATCGCGGCCATCGGGCAGCTGGCACCACAGGAACAGCCCTGCTTCCGGCTGCAGCCACGGCGTGATGCCCAGCTTCTGCACCTGCCGCAGCGTGTGCTTGCGCGCATCGGCCAGGCGCGTGCGCACCGCCTGCATGTGGCGGCGGTAGCCGCTGTCGGTCAGCGCGATCTGCATCAGGTGTGCGGCCAGGTGCCCGCCGCCGAAGCTGGTGGCCAGCTTCAGGTCGGTCAATGCCTCTATCCATTCAGGGCGCGCGGCGATGTAGCCGCAGCGCGATGCCGCGGAGATGGTCTTGGAGAAACTGCCGACATGGATCACCCGCGACAATCCATCCAGCGCTGCCAGCCGCGGCGCCGGACGCAGCTCGAAGTCGGCGAAGATGTCATCCTCGATGATGATCAGTTCGCTGCGTTCGGCCAGGCCCAGCAGGCGATGTGCCGTGGTCGCCGACAGCACCGCGCCGGTCGGGTTGTGCAGTCCGGAATTGGTGATGTACAGGCGCGGCGTGTACTCCTGCAATGCGCTGGCGAACACCTCCAGATCTGGGCCGGTGTGCGTGTAGGGCACGCCGATGGCCTTCACCTGATGCGCCTTCAACAGTGCGTGGTAGTTGAAGTAGCTCGGATCATCGACCAGCACGCAGTCGCCGGGTTTCAGCAGGAAACGGCAGATCAGGTCGACCGCATGCGTCCCCGATTCGGCCAGCAACAGCTGATCCATCGACGCTTCGATGCCCAGCGTGGCCGCCCGCCGCTGCAGCGTCTGCCGCAGTGCCGGCAGGCCGAGCGGCCCCGCGTAGTCGACCAGGTGTGCGGCGTCGGCGCGGGCCATGCGGCGCAGGCCACGGCGCAGGCCATCGTGGTACAGCCAGTCGCTGGGCATCCAGCCGCAGCCGGGCTTGAGGTGGCCGGACGGGGTTTCCAGTGATTGCCGTGATACCCACAGCGGGTCCACCGCGCGATCAAGGCGCGGTTCCATTTCGGCCAGCGCCAGCGGTGCTGCCGGACCAGCCACGTAGAAGCCGGAGCCGGCGCGCGCGGCGACCACGCCCTCGGCGGCCAATCGTTCGTAGGCCTCGACCACGGTGGACACGGAAACGCCCATCGCCGCCGCCTGCGCGCGCACCGAGGGCAGGCGGCTGCCCGGGCCATCCAGGCGCGAGCTGATGCGTGAGCGGACGGCGTGGATGACGCTGTCGATGCGGCTGGACGGTCGGGACATGGGCGTGACTGTAAGGGGATTGTGAGCAGTACAGTTACTTGTGACTGTATTGGATTGTAGCTGTGTATCGCCGGCGCCCGGTGGCTCAATGACGGGCACAGCCGGCTATTGCCCGGTACTTCTGGAGCAGGGTGTGGAACGGTCGGCAAGCGGGTGGATCAATGGTTTCATCGGTGTGGTGATCTTCGCCGGCTCCTTGCCGGCCACTCGCATGGCGGTGATGGAACTGGACGCCAGCTTCGTCACCGCCGCACGCGCCAGCATCGCCGCGTTGCTGGGGCTGGTGCTGCTGCTGGCATTGCGGCAACCGCGCCCGGTCAGAAGCGATCTGCCCGGCCTGGTGCTGGTCAGCCTGGGAGTGGTGGTGGGCTTCCCGTTGCTGACCGCGCTCGCCCTGCGCCACGCCTCCTCGGCACACACCATCGTGTTCCTCGGACTGCTGCCGCTGAGCACGGCGGTATTCGGTGTCCTGCGCGGCGGCGACCGGCCACGCCCGGCGTTCTGGGTGTTCTCGCTGCTGGGCAGCGCCTGCGTGGTCGGCTACGCCGCACGCAACGGCATCGAGGCCTCGCTGCAGGCCGACCTGCTGATGCTGGCGGCGATTGTGGTATGCGGGCTCGGCTACGCCGAGGGTGGCCGTCTGGCCCGGCATCTTGGCGGTTGGCAGGTGATCAGCTGGGCACTGCTGTTGGCACTGCCGGTGATGCTGCCGCTGATGGTGGCGATGCGCCCGGTCTCGTTCACAGCGGTCGCTGCCTCGGCCTGGTGGGCGCTGGGTTATGTAGCGGTGTTCAGCATGCTGATCGGGTTCCTGTTCTGGTATCGCGGTCTGGCCCAGGGCGGCATCGCGGCAGTCGGCCAGCTGCAGCTGCTGCAGCCGTTCTTCGGCCTGGCGCTGGCGGCGATGCTGCTGCACGAGACCGTCAGCGCGGGCATGCTGCTGGTGACCGTGGCGGCGGTGATCTGCGTGGCCGGTGCCCGTCGCTTCAGCCGCTGACAGCACAGCCCCATCGTCGCGCGATACCGTTGGCGTATCGCGCGGGCGTGCAAACAGTATTGGCCGAGGATGATGGCGCTCGCCGATGCTGGCCGGATGAAACCCAATTCCAGTATCTCCTTCGAAGGCCAGGTGGGCCTGGTGACCGGTGCCGCCGGTGGCCTGGGCCTGGCCTACAGCCGCCTGCTGGCGCAACGTGGGGCGCATGTGGTGATGCATGACGTGGGCGCTGCAACGGACGGCACGGGCGCCGATCCGCAGCGCATCGCCACGGCGGTGGCGGTCCTGCGCAGCCAGGGCCTGCCGGTCGAGGCCGCCAGTGGCCCCATCAACCAGCGCAATGGTTGCCATGCGCTCGTGCAGGACATTCTGCAGCGCCACGGTCGCCTGGACTTCATCATCCACAACGCCGGCTGGGTGGCCTATGCCGGTATCGAAGCGGTGGAAGACGATGCGCTGGAGCAGATGCTGTGCCTGGCCGCGAAGACACCGCTGTGGCTGGCACAGGCGGCATGGCCCGCGATGCGCGCTGCCGGCGGCGGACGCATCGTGCTGACCACCTCCGATCGCGCGCTGTACCCGCAGTATGCGCAGCGCGGCCTGTGCGGCTACGCGATGGCCAAGCTGGCCGCGCAGGGGCTGGTCAATGTGCTGGCCCTGGAAGGCGCCGAGCATGGCATCGTGGTCAACGCGGTTTCGCCGGTGGCCAAGACCCGCATGTGGGGCATCGACGGAGAGCCGGATGAACTGCATCCCGATGCCGTGGCTACCGGGGTGGCCTTCCTGGCTTCGACGCGCTGCCGGCAGGGTGGCTGGATTCTGCGTGCCAGCAATGGCCAGTTCCATGCACTGCGGCTGCAGGAAGCAGAGAACGTGGACTATCCACGCGACCTGCGCGCCGTGGCCGCCGACAGCATCGAATCGGTGGCGCTGCAGTGGCCGGTCATTGCACGGCCGAGTGTCGACGCGCGCGGCTGAGCGCGTACCCTAGGCGGGTCTCCACCTGCCTGCGATGAAATGATCGATCTGCGCCTGCTCCGCCAGTTCGTGGCGGTGGCCGAAGAACTGCACTTCCATCGCGCCGCTGCACGCCTGCACATGTCGCAGCCGCCATTGACGGCGGCGATGCGGCGCCTGGAAGACGAAGTGGGCACGGGATTGATCGTGCGCGGCAACCGCACGCTGGGCCTGACCGCGGCGGGGCAGACGCTGCTGGTGGAGGCGCGCGCGACGCTGCAGCAGGCCGAACAGGCGCTGCAGCGCACGCGCGAATCGGCGGCAGGGCAGACCGGCAGCCTGCGCGTAGGCTATGTCGGCAGCGCACTCTATGGGCGCCTGCCGGCGCTGATCCGCCAGTTCCGCCATGCGTTTGCTCAGGTGCAGCTGCATCTGCACGAAGCCACCTCGCGGCAGCAGCAACAGTGGCTGCGCGAGGGGCGCATCGACCTCGGCATCCTGATTCCGCCGATCATTTCCGCAGAACTGCATCTGCAGGCATTCGACCATGATCGACTGGCCATCGCCCTGCCGCGCGCGCATCGGCTGGTCGCACAGCAACGGCTGGGCGTCGCAGACCTGGTGGACGAGCCCTTCGTCTCATGGCCATCGGCCGAAGGTGTCGGCTTCCATGCACAGGTGCTGGGCCTGTGTACCGCTGCCGGCTTCACACCTCGGGTCGTGCAGGAAGCGCAGGGCATGCACGCAGTGCTGTCGCTGGTGGCCGTGGAAGCGGGCGTGGCGATCGTGCCGGCAAGCATGAGCGGGTTCCGTCCCGAAGAAATCGTCTATCGGCCACTGGACGGCAGCAATGCTGCGTTCGAACTGCAGTTCTGCATGCGCCCGGAATCGCCCACGCCGGTGCTGCAGAATTTCCTGGCGATGGCAGCGCAGCCGGTAATGTCGTGATTGCCGGTTGAGCATCCTTGCTGCATGCGCGGGTAGGGCGGTGGCCCGCGTCGTGCGCGCCTCTGGAATGTGATCCGGCCCGCAGTTCCGTGCTGGGGAATCGTGCCTGCGGCAAGCCTGAGGCACGGGCGCGGGTAACCCCTACATACCGCCTCGGCGACAACGACCAGCATGTGCCCGTCGGCCATCATCGGTCGGCTGGGATTGGCGTCCCACAATCAACTCTGGCACGTGATCGGCAGGCGCACGGATGGTGCCTTCCGATCACGTGACCCGCTGTCCGTGGTGGGCGATGTGTGGGGATCACCATGATCTGCCGGTCAGTCCCAGAGTTGTCCGGTACGCCAACCCGCATCGCCCGCC
Source organism: Stenotrophomonas sp. HMWF023 (assembly GCF_003060985.1). Lineage (NCBI taxonomy): Bacteria > Pseudomonadati > Pseudomonadota > Gammaproteobacteria > Lysobacterales > Lysobacteraceae > Stenotrophomonas > Stenotrophomonas sp. HMWF023. The sequence goes on along the minus strand of NZ_QAIJ01000282.1, from coordinate 7,869 downwards.
GCCTGTGCGTGGTCAGCCACGAATGCGTTGATCGCGCTTGCCTCGGGGGTGGCAACGCGCGTCGTGCATGGGGAGCGGCGGCGGGCGGTGCATCTGTGTGGCGACAGCCAGGGAACAGCGCGCGGTTGGGCGACGTATCGGCAACTGCAGGGGTCAGAACCGATAGCTGATGGTGCCGGTGACCACGCGCGGGTAGCCGGCGAAACAATCGCCGAAGCTGCGGCACGGTGCGTAGTAGCGCTTGTCGGTGAGGTTGGTGATGTTCAAGGCCCAGGTCCAGTTGGTCACCTGCACTTCCACCAGCGCATCGGCCAGGGTGTAGCTGGGGGTGATGACGCGGCCGCCGTTGCCCAGCGACACCGTGTTGCCGACATGGCGTATGCCCAGGCCGAGTTTCATCCGCGCGGCGTCATCCAGCTGGAAGCCCTTGGACACCCAGGCCGAAGCCAGGTCCTGCGGGGTGTCGTTGAGGCGTTCGCCCACTTCCAGTGTGAAGTTGCTGCGGCTGACCTCGGCTTCGTTGCGCGCCAAGGCTGCCGTGACGGTGAGGTCGTTGGCGAACTGGAACTGGCCTTCCAGCTCCACGCCCTTGGAACGGATCTGGCCGGTCTGCACCACGTTCAGCACGTTGTCCGGATCGTTGGTCTGGCGGTTGGTCTCGGTGATGCGGTAGGCGGCCAGGGTCAACTGCATGTTGCGGGCCGGCTGCCACTTGATGCCACCTTCGGTCTGGCGTCCGCGCATTGGCTTGAATGTATTGCCGAACAGATCCTGGCCGGACACCGGCAGGAACGATTCGCTGTAGCTCAGGTACGGTGACACGCCGCCGCCGAGCTCGCCGATCAGGCCGGCACGGTAGGTGGTGGCGTTGTCGGTCTGGCTCGGTTGGCCTTCGGTCTTCGAACGGGCGTGGTCGCGACGCGCGCCCAGCACCAGCGACACGCGATCGGCCCAGCGGATCTGGTCCTGCACGTACACGCCCAGCTGGGAGGACGTCTGGTCCGGCTGGCGTTCCCAGCCACGCACGGTCGGCGCGATCGATACCGGCGCGTAGACGTCGATGGGCGTGCCGGTGGCATCCAGCCGCTGCAGCTGTTCCTTGTACTGGCTGTAATCCACGCCGGCCAGCAGCAGGTGCTGGAACACGCCCGTGCTGAAGTCGAACTGCACCGCATTGTCGGCGCTGAGCACCTGGATGTCCGGCTGCGTGCCGTAGGCGGTGCGGTTGACCACGCGCCGGTCGGCGTCGATGAAGGGGTTTTCCGGGTTGCTGTAGCTGTCCACATACAGCTGCTGCAGCGTGGTTTTGCCGTCGATGTAGCGTACCGCCGAGCGCAGGCTGACTGCGTCATTGAAGCGATGGTCGAACAGGGTGGTGAGGCTGTACACGCGCGAATCGATGCGGTCGAAACCGGCATCGCCGATGAAGGTGGTCGGATCCAGACGACGGCCGGGCTCCGCGTGCAGGGTGGCGGCCAGCGGCAGGAACTGCTGGCTGGAGCCGGTCTTGTCATGTTGGTAGCTGGCCAGCAGGGTCAGCGTACTGCGTTCGCCACGCCAGCTGATCGATGGCGCCAGATAGACGCGGTCGTCCTTGAGGACATCGGTCTGCATGTTCGATTCGCGGACCAGGCCGACAAAGCGCCCGGCAACCGTGCCCTCGTCATTCAATGCACCGCCGATGTCGCCCTGCAGCTGCCGGCGATCGAAGCTGCCCAGCTGCAGGCCGATCTCACCGCGGGCGGTGCCGAAGGTCGGGCGCTTGCTCATCGCGTTGATGATGCCGCCGGTGGCGCCCGCGCCGTACAGCACCGACGACGGGCCGCGCAGCACTTCCACCCGTTCCAGGCCATATACCTCCGGGCGCGCCAACGGGCTGAAACCGTAGCTGCGGCGCAGGCCATCCTGGTACTGCACCGGGTCCAGGCCGCGTACCGAACTGGCGTCATTGCGGGTGTCCAGGCCCCAGGCGTCGGCGGTGACACCGGCGCTGTAGCGCAGCACTTCCTGCAGGTTGTGTGCGCCGCGATCAGTGAACAGCTGCTGGGTGACCACGCTGATCGCCTGCGGTGTCTCGGTCAGGGCGGTGTCGGTCTTGGTCGCGGTGCTGGCGCGCTCGGCCACCACGGTCACCTTGTCCAGGGTCCGGGCCGCAGTGCCGTCCTGGGCCTGGGCGATGGCCGACGCCAGCAGGGTGGGCAGGAACAGCGTGTACAGCAGCGGGCGGCGCGACGGCAGGGCGGGCATCGTGGGGAATCCGGCAAGGGCGGTGACGGCGGATTATCCGGATGCGTTCGCCCAAATACAAATGATTCCCAAATGCGATTGCAGGTAGTGGGCCGGGCCTCAGGGAAGCCCCTCTGCAGCGCCGCGGATGCTCATCCAGGCGCCGCCGTCCGGGGCGCTGCCGGCGCGGACGCGGAAGCCGTGCAGTCCGGCAATGGCGGCCACGATCGACAGCCCCAGGCCAAATCCTGGAGCTTGCCCGGCACTGCTGCTGCCGCGGAAGAAGCGCTGGTAGATCAAGGTGCGGTCCTGCGGCGGGATGCCCGGCCCGTTGTCGATCACATCGATGCGGGGCGCGCCGTGGTCGTCCACCGCGCGCAGCAGGATGCGCCCGTGCGCAGGCGTGAACTGCAGGGCGTTGGACAGCAGGTTGGCCACCGCTTCGAACAGCAGCTCGCGATCGCCGCGCAGCATGCCGATCTGCGGCGCGACCTGCAGCTGCAGCTCCTGTTGTTTCTCCTCGGCCAACGGCAGGTAGAACTGGTGCAGCTCCTGCAGCAGGTCGGCGATGTCGACCTCGTCGAAGGCCGAGCGGCGCTGGTGGCTTTCCAGCTCGGACACGCGCAGCAGCGCAGCGAAGCGCGCCATCAGCATGTCGGTCTCCGCCAGCGCCTTGTCCAGCGGGTCCGCATGCGGGTCGTGCTCGTCCAGGCCCACCCGCATGCGATAGAGGTGTGCGCGCAGCCGGGTGAGCGGTGTACGCAGGTCATGCGCGATGCTGTCGCACACGCCTTTGACCTCGGTCATCAGCTGTTCGATGCGTTCCAGCATGGCGTTGACGATGCTCGACAGTCGATCGATTTCATCGCGCCGGTTGGACACCGGCAGCCGTTGCCCGAGGTCGCCGGCGATGATCCGGTTGGTGGCCGCTTCGATCTGCTGGATCCGCTTCAACGGGCGCCGGCGCAGCAGATGCCAGCCCACCAGCCCGGGAATGACGGTCAGTGACACGCCCCACAGCAGTGCATCGAGGATGATGCTGTTGACCGCCATGAGCTTGCCGTTCTGGCGCACGAACACCAGTGTGCGGCCATCCCGGGTTACCACGCCGAGCGCGCTGCCACCGCTCTCATGCGGGCCATCGACCAGTGTCCAACCCGCCACAGGATGCGAGTTGCCATCCAGCGGCAGTCCCTCGGGAATGGCCGTCAGCGGGCCCGCCATCGGCGTGCCGGCGTTGTCGAACAGCCCGTACGTATACACCTGGTGCAGGTCGAAGCGCTGGCTGTCGCGCAGCGCGTCATCCAGGGCTGGTCCGTCGAAGCTCATGAACAGATGGGCGCGCTGCTGCAGACCCGATTCGGTCAGGTCGTTGAGGTAATCCGAGATGCGCCAGTACATCACCCCCAGCAGCATGCTCGACCAGGCCACGAACAGGATGCAGTACAGGCCAAGGAGGCGGCTGCTGGACGAGCGCCACTGATCAGGATTGCGCGTCGAAGACATAGCCGGTTCCCCTTACGGTCTTGATCGGCTGCGTGCGGCCAGGCTGCTCGATGCGCTTGCGCACACGGCCGATATGCACGTCGATCAGGTTGGTGCCTGGGTCGAAGTGGTAGCCCCAGACCTCCTGGAACAACATGGTGCGGGTGACCACCTGGCCGGCATTGCGGACCAGGAATTCGAGCAGCTTGAATTCGGTCGGCAGCAGGCTGATCTCCTGGCCGCCGCGGCGCACCGAGCGGCTCATCAGGTCCAGTTCGAGATCACCGGCGCGCAGCATGCTGTCGACGGTGCCCAGCTGTCCGTGGCGGCGGATCAGCACCTCCACCCGCGCTGCCATTTCATCCGAAGCGAACGGCTTGGTCAGGTAGTCGTCGCCACCGGCGCGCAGCCCGCGCACGCGCTCGTCCACGTCCGACAATGCGCTGATCATCAGCACCGGCGTGGTCACGCCTTCGCGGCGCAGCGTGGTGACCAGGGTCAGCCCGTCCACGCCCGGCAGCATGCGATCCAGGGTGATCACGGCGTAGTCGCCGGCGCGTGCCAGCGCCAGGCCATTGCCGCCATCGGCCGCCAGGTCGACCTCGAAGCCGTGGCTGCGCAGCTCGGTGGCGATTTCCTCCGCGGTGACAAGGTCGTCCTCGATGGTGAGTACGCGCGGCATGGGCCACTTTGCTGATTGGGACCTGCGCATCCTCGCAACCACAGGCGTGCACGGCAAATGAAAAATGTTTCATGCGTTTTTCGCTGGATCGCAGCGCGGGGTCTTCTATATTCGGCGCCGAGCGCTCCCCCGCGTGTGGAACCTGTTGCCAATGACCCTCTCGCATTCCCTCCTGCCGGCGCCGGCTTGGCGGCTGTCCCGATCTTCATGCCTGCCGCTGCTGTTGCTGGCCCTGGCGACCCTGCTGGCCGGCTGCAGCAAGGACGCGCCCAAACCAGGCAAGGCAACGCCGGAAGTGACCGTGCTGACGCTGCAGAACCAGGCGCTGGCGCTGGAGCAGGAGCTGCCGGGACGTACCATCGCCTCGCAGGAATCGGATGTACGCCCGCAGGTGGACGGGGTGCTGGTGAAGCGGCTGTTCGAGCAGGGGCAGCTGGTGAAGGCCGGGCAGCCCCTGTTCCAGATCGAGCCGGCGCTGTACCAGGCTGCCCTGAACGAGGCGCAGGCCAACCTGAAGACCGCCGAAGCGGCGGCCGTGACCGCGCGTCTGCGGGCGCAGCGGATGCAGGCGCTGGGCAAGGACCAGCTGGCCGCACGCCAGGACGTGGACGATGCCATCGCAAGTGGCCAGCAGGCCGCTGCGGCAGTGCAGGCGGCGCAGGCGGCGCGCGATACCGCCAGCACGCGGCTGGGTTTTGCCACAGTCACCGCACCGATCGCCGGTCGCATCGGGCGCGCGCTGTTCACCCCCGGTGCGCTGGTGACGTCCGCCCAGGCCGACCCGCTGGCGCGGATCCAGCAGGTGGATCCGATGAACGTGGACATCACCCAGTCCAGCAACGAGTACCTGGCGTTGCGTCGTGCCATTGCCGAGGGGGGGGTGCAGGCCAACAGCGCGCCGGTGCGGCTGCGCCTGTCCGATGGCACCGACTACCCGCTGCCGGGCACGCTGGAATTTGCCGACATCGATGTGCAGCAGGAGACCGGC
>NZ_QAIJ01000282.1:1312-2478 GCF_003060985.1 Stenotrophomonas sp. HMWF023 | reverse complement strand
GCATCACCCTGCGTGCGCAGTTCCCCAACCCCGAGGGACAGTTGCTGCCGGGCATGTACGTGCGCGCGCAGGTGGGCCAGGGCACGCAGCAGCAGGCGCTGCTGGTGCCGCAGTCGGCGGTGGACCGCAGTGCCAAGGGCGAGGCGCAGGCGTGGCTGGTCGACAAGGAGGGCAAGGCGCGGCTGCGCATCTTCCGCACCGCACGCGCGGTCGGCAACCAGTGGCTGGTGCTTGACGGCATGAGCGCCGGCGAGCAGGTGGTGGTGGCGGGGGCGCAGGGCCTTGCCGACGGCATGCCGGTGCGGGTGAAGCCCGTGGCCGCGCCGGCCGGAAAGGACTGAACGCATGCTGCCGCGCTTCTTCATCCACCGCCCCGTATTCGCCTGGGTACTGGCGATCTGCATCATGGCGTTCGGCACGATTGCGGTGACCCAGCTGCCGGTCGAACAGTATCCGGACATCGCACCGCCGCAGGTCAACATCACCGCCAACTACACCGGCGCGTCTGCGCAGACGGTGGAAGACAGCGTCACCCAGGTGATCGAACAGCAGATCAAGGGCATCGACCACCTGCTGTATTTCTCTTCCACCAGCTCGTCTTCGGGGCAGGCGCGGATCACGGTCACCTTCGACCAGAGCGCCAATCCCGATATCGCCCAGGTTCAGGTGCAGAACAGCGTCAACCAGGCCATCAACCGCCTGCCGCAGGAAGTGCAGCAGCAGGGCGTGACCGTGGCCAAGTCGCAGGGCGACTCGCTGATGGTGGTTTCGCTGTACGACACCAGCCGGCGCATGGAGCGGGTGGACGTTTCCGACTTCCTGGTCAGCAACGTGCAGGATCCGATCAGCCGCATTGCCGGCGTCGGCGAGATCAATGTGTTCGGTTCGGCCTATGCGATGCGGGTGTGGCTGGATCCGCACAAGCTGCGTGCCTACGACCTGATGCCGTCGGATGTGCGTAGTGCGATCCAGGCACAGAACACCCAGGTCACTGCTGGTGAACTGGGGGCGCTGCCGTCCAGTGCGACGCAGAGCCTCAATGCCACCGTCACCGCGCAGTCGCGCCTGCAGACCCCGGAACAGTTCCGCGCGATCATCCTGCGCACGCTGCCCAGCGGTGCGGCGGTGCACCTGGGCGATGTCGCGCGGGTCGAGATCGGCGCGGA
>NZ_QAIJ01000282.1:0-1302 GCF_003060985.1 Stenotrophomonas sp. HMWF023 | reverse complement strand
ACCCTGGCGTCCGGCGCCAACGCACTGGCCACCGCCGATGCGGTGCGCGCGGAGCTTGAAAGGCTGCGGCCCACGTTCCCGCCCGGGCTGCAGGTGGCCTATCCACGCGACAGCACGCCGTTCGTACGGGTCTCCATCGAAGGGGTCATCCACACCCTGATCGAGGCGATCGTGCTGGTGGTGGTGGTGATGTTCCTGTTCCTGCAGAACGTGCGCGCCACGCTGATTCCGGCGATCACGGTGCCGGTGGTGCTGCTGGGTACTTTCGGCGTCCTCGCGGTGGCCGGCTTCACCATCAACACGCTGACCCTGTTTGCGATGGTGCTGGCCATCGGCCTGCTGGTCGATGATGCGATCGTGGTGGTGGAGAACGTGGAGCGCATCATCCACGAAGAGCATCTGCCGCCACGCGAGGCAACCGAGAAGTCGATGGGCGAGATCACCGGTGCGCTGATCGGCATCACCGTGGTGCTGGGCGCGGTGTTCCTGCCGATGGCGCTGTTCGGTGGTTCCACCGGCATCATTTACCGGCAGTTCTCGATCACCATTGCATCTGCCATGGCGCTGTCGGCGCTGGTCGCGCTGACCTTGACCCCGGCGCTGTGCGCGACCCTGCTCAAGCCTTCGTCGGCACAGAAGCCACCGGGGCGCTTCTTTGCTGCGTTCAACCGTGGCGTCGAACGCAGCCAGTCGGCCTACCAAGGCAGGCTGGGGGGCGTGGTGGCCCATCCGCGGCGCTGGATGGCGTTCTACCTGCTGCTGGTGATCGCCATGATTGCCTTGTATGCGCGCATGCCGACCGGCTTCCTGCCGGTGGAGGACCAGGGCCAGGTGACCTTCCAGTTCTCCACGCCGGAAGGCACGCCGATGGCGCGCACCGAGGCGCTGGGCGAGCAGATCAGCCGCTACTTCATGGAGCATGAAAAGCAGAACCTGGACGTGGTGTTCGTGGTGGTCGGTCGTAACAATGCGGGCACCGGCCAGAATGCGGGGCAGGGCTTCCTGGCTCTCAAGCCATGGGACGAGCGCAACGGCGACAACACTGCGGCGGCGATCATCGCGCGCGCCAACGCCTATTTCCGCAAGCTGCCCGACGCCAAGGTCAACGTGCTCGCTCCGCCAGCCGTGCGTGGCCTGGGCCAGTCCAGCGGTTTCGAGCTGTGGCTGCAGGACACCAGCGCTGCCGGACGCGTGGCCTTGCAGGCCGCGCAGGAACAGGTGGTGCGCGCGGCCGGCGAGGATGACGGTCTGACGTCGGTGCGCTTGAACGGGCTGGGTGACAAGGCCGAGCTGCGGCTGGAC
>NZ_QAIJ01000281.1:9904-25886 GCF_003060985.1 Stenotrophomonas sp. HMWF023 | reverse complement strand
ATGGATCTGTCGCGCATCAGCCGGTGCGCCTGAATCGATCAGCTGGACTTCACGGTCCGCCTCTGGAGCCTGTCATGTCTACCCGACGCCATTTCATCACCCAACTCGCCGCAACCGCCGGCCTGGGCGGCCTGGCCGCGCTGGGTCTGACCGGACTGCCTGCCCGCGCCCGTGCCGCTGCACCGGCCGGGTGGCAGATGCCCGATGAGCACGGTCCGCAGGAACGCGTCTTCCTGGCCTTCGCTGCACAGCCGCGGGTATGGGGCGCGCAGGCCGATGCGGTGAACAGTGCTGTCGCCCGGCTGGCGCGCACCATCGCCCGCCATCAGCCGGTCAGCGTGCTGTGCCGTCCTGCACAGCGCCGGCAGGCGCAGGAACGCTGCGGCAGTGACAACATCGAATTTCTCGACGTGCCGCTGGACGACATCTGGGTGCGTGACTACGGCGGCTGTTTCGTTACCGATGGCAACGGCGGGCTTGGCCTGGTCGATTTCAACTTCAATGGCTGGGGCGGCAAGCAGAGTGCACGCAGCGATGGCGCAGTAGCACCGTGGCTGGCGCAGATGATCGGCGCGACGCTGCTGGAAAGCGATCTGGTGGGCGAGGGCGGTGGCATCGAAGTCGATGGCCACGGCACCGCGATCCTGACCGAAAGCTGCTGGGTGAACCGCAACCGCAATCCGGGCTGGTCACGCGCGGATATCGAAGCGGAATTGAAACACCACCTGGGCCTGCGCAAGGTGATCTGGTTGCCCGGCATCGCTGGCGAAGACATCACCGATGCGCATGTGGATTTCTACGCCCGCTTCGTGCGCCCCGGCGTGGTGATCGCCAACCTGGACAACGACCCGGAGTCCTACGATTACGATCTGACCCGCGAGCATCTGCAGATCCTGCGCGAGGCCACCGATGCCGACGGTCGCAGGCTGCAGGTGCACACGCTGCCGCCGCCGCTGGGCGGGCGCGACAATGTACACACCCGCGACAATGACGATCTGGCCCGCGGCTACATCAATTACCTGCCGATCAACGGTGCGGTGATCGCACCGCAGTTTGGTGACGCGAAGGCGGATGGCTACTGCCGCGAACTGTTGGAAGACCTGTATCCCGGTCGCACCATCGAGCAGGTGGATATCGATGCGATTGCCGGCGGCGGTGGCGGCATCCATTGCGTGACCAAGAACATACCGCGAGTCGGGTAGCGCCAGCGACGGCACTGCCTGGGTGCTGGGTCAGGCATCTTCCAGCTTCAATGCAGCATCGGCAGCCAGCAGTGCCTCGGCTGCCGCACTCAGGGCCGGCGAGGGCGGAGCAACCACGCCGATCGATTCCATCATCTGCGGCATGCCGACGAACTGCCGCGCGCGGCGGTCATAGATGCCGGTGATCAGCAGCGCACGCGTGGCGGTTTTCTGCTCTGCGCCGATCAGTACGCGCTGCTCCATGATGCCGCGTGTGCCGACCCAGCCGACCAGCCGCGTTTCCAGGGTGAAGCGCTGGAACGGCTTCAGCTCGCGGCGGAACTGGATGGTGCCGGCGCCGACGATCGGCGCCCACTTCTCACGCAGCGCCACTTTGCCCAGCCCCATGCGCAGGATCAGGTCCAGCCGGCCCAGATCGAAGATGTTCCAGTAGCGGCCGTTGGTCATGTGCAGGTTGCTGTCCAGGTCGTTGGGCAGCACCCGGAAGGAGAGGCGCGAGACCCCGAATGGTGCGTCCAGCTTGGGCCGGAACAGGCTGCACAGCAGCAGGTGGAGCAGGCGGAACCAGAGATTCATGGCTATGACGACTGTTATAGAACGGTCGATACGCTAGTCTATGACGACTGTCTTAGCAAGGAGCCTGCCGTGAGCCCGCGATCATCTGATGCCCCCCAGCGTGTGATCGATGCCGCGGCGCAGATGCTTGCGCGGGTGGGCCTCAATGCCACCAGCATCCGCGAAGTGACCAAGCTGGCCGAAGCGCCGTTGGGGTCCACGTATCACCACTTCCCGGGCGGCAAGCAGGAACTGCTGGCACGTGCCACCACGATGGCAGGCGACAAGGTGGAGGCGCTGCTGATCGAGCTGCTGAAGGGCGGTGCAGTGCCGGGGTTGCAGCAGTTCCTGGCACTGTGGCGCGAGCGCCTGCTGCGCACCGGTTTTCGCGCAGGCTGCCCGGTGCTGGCGGCGGCCGTCGAGGAGCCGGTAGAAGCCACGCCCAGCCAGCCGCGTGCGGCGGCCGCCGAAGTGTTCGTGCGCTGGCAGGGCCACCTGGCCACTGCCTTCATCGCCGACGGCCACGAACCTGCGACGGCGAACGGGCTGGCCAGCCTGGTGATAGCCAGCGTGGAAGGAGCGGTGGCGATGAGCCGCGCGCTGCAGGACATTGCGCCGTTCGATCAGGTGGCGGCGCAGTTGTTGAAGGCGGCTGCACCGCCCGCTTGAATCACCCGCGTCGGGAGACGCATCGCGAGTCCTGGCTGGTTGCCACGATGGATCGGTTTCAATGTCGCCGCCTGAATCGTCGCCCTGCATTGCAGCATCCGGCACGCATGTGGGCTGGCAGGCAGCGACCTCGATTCGTGGTTACAATCCGCCAACCACCAACCGCGTGCCAGGCAAGGATGTCCGCATGCTGCACCATCTTTCTTTCGGGGTCCGCGATCTGCACGCTGCAGGCCGCTTCTATGATGCGGTGCTCGCAGCGCTTGGCTATCGCCGCGTCTTCGAAGACGACACCGCGATCGGCTATGGCCTGGTCGATGATGAAGACCTGCTCTGCCTGAAGCTGCGCGACGATGCGGCGGCGCCGGGACCCGGCTTCCATCTGGCGTTGGCGGCAACCACGCGCGCGGCTGTTGATGCCTTCCATCGTGCTGCGTTGGCAACCGGAGGCCAGGACAACGGACCCGCGGGCCTGCGCCCGGATTACGGCGACCGTTACTACGCCGCGTTCGTGATCGATCCTGACGGCCATCGCATCGAGGCGGTGACCAAGGCGGCGATATGAGCAACCGGCGCCCGCCTGTTTCCATGCCGAGCAGCCGCAGCACTGAAGCGATGCACGCACGCCGGCAGCTGCAGCATCGTGGCTGGCCACGGTTGCAGATGGCCCTGATCGTCGTGCTGACCGGCGCCGCCGGATTCCTCGCCTCGCACGTGCTGCGCCTGGCGGGCATGGACGCGATGCTGCTGCGCTATCCACTGGCCGTGCTGATGGCCTATGGCGTGTTCCTGCTGCTGATGTGGATCTGGATCCGGTGGCGCTGGGATGCGGTGGCCGACGGATTGAGTTCCGAGCCCGGCGGCGGTGGCAGCCCGGGATCGCCGTGGACCGGCAGCGGCGGGCATTCCGGCGGTGGTGGCGCGTCCGCCTCGTGGGGGGAATCCGCAGCGTCCTCCAGCACGAGTGCCGACAGCACGTCGTTGCTGGACGTAGCCGACGGCGAGGCAGGCCTGCCGCTGCTGGCCGTTCTCGGCATCATCGCGCTGGTGGCTACGGTGCTCCTGGCCAGTGTCTGGGTGGTCTGGTCGGCACCGGTGCTGATGGCCGAACTGCTGGTGGATGCGGCCATCGCAGGTGGTCTGTACAAGCGTATGCAGGGCATGCAGGCGCAGGGCTGGTGGCGACTGTGCCTGTCCCATACGATCTGGCCGCTGCTGGGCCTGCTGGTGTTCTTCGCCGGTCTGGGCTGGCTTGCGCAGGAGCTGGCACCGGATGCGGTCAGCCTGATGCAGGTGTTCAAGGCGTTGTAGCAGGATCTGCCACGACGTTGAATTTCAATCAAACGCAAGGAGAAGCGCATGGATGTCGCTGCACGCAGTAACAGGAAGTTCGTTCGTTGGTTGATGATGGCGATGCTCGCGGTGTTGATGCCCTTCGCGGTGATGGCCCAGTCGGAGCCCACAGCGGCCCCGCCCACAACGGAGGCGGCCGCAGAAGAAGTCCAATGCCGCGCCTGCACCTATGAACGCATCGGGCACAAGGTGGACATCGGCCTGGTGGCGCTGGTGTCGTTGATGGTGGTTGCCCTGCTGGTCGCCATTTCCCGCGAGTGGGGCACGACTTCGCAGCGCTGGACCTGCCGCACCATGGCCGTGCTGCTGCTGGGGATGGGACTGGCCCTGCTGTGGTGGGCAGGCAGCATCATCTACCTCGGTTACAACCCTTGGCAGGAGGAGGCCGCTCCGCTGGATGCTGCATTGACCTCCACACTGCTCAGCACATCGCCGAAGTGGCTGGCGGCAATGGTGTTGATCGCCTTTGCGCCATCCATCTGGAAGCGCAGTGAGCGCCTGCCTGCGTGGCGCATCGGCTGACCTGGAGTCGCGGCGCCGGATCACGTCCGGCGCCGCCTGCAGCAATCAATCGAAGCGCCAGCGCACGCCCGCATACACGCCGCGGCCTTCGCCGGGCGTGGAGCGCGCCACGTCCTTGCCGGCATCGTTGTAACCGGGGGTGACGGTGGCGGCGTAATGGCGGTCGCCGATGTTGCGCATCTCCGCCCACAGCTGCCAGCGGCCGCCCGGGGCGTCGTAACCGATGCGGCTGCCGAAGATGACGTGGCTGTCGGCCCAGTAGCTGTTGGCGTAGTCCACCGCGATGCGCGAGGCGTACTCGGTGTTCAATGCTGCATACAGGCCCGAAGCGTGGTCGAAGCGCAGTTCGGCCTGGTAGGCGTGGCGCGGCAGGCCTGGCAGGCGGTTGCTGCCGAAGCGCGTGTCATGGCGATAACGGAAATCGCTGAAGGTATAGGCCTGGCGCAGCGACAAACGGCCCGGTGCGGCCTGCCACAAGGTGCTGTCCAGTCCGGCCTCGAGGCCGCGGTGCACGGTGGGGCTGGCGTTGTTCTCGGCAATGAACAGGTTCGGCACCGGCTGCAGTTCCACGCTCAGCAGTTCATGGCTCACGTGCGCGTAGTAGCCGGTCAGTTCCCAGCGGCCCACCGCGGCGTCGCCGCGTGCACCCAGTTCCAGAGTGGTGGCGGTCTGGTTCTGCATCGGCACCGGCGCGCGCTGGCGGCCGCTGGACGGGCCATTGCCCGCGCCGAAGTACTGGTTGGAGCCCCAGATCATCGACCACGGATGAGGCGCTTCTACCGAACGACTGAGGTTGCCGAACCACTGCGTCTGTGGCGTCTGCTGCCAGGTGAAGCCCAGCCGCGGCGCGTAGTCCCAGTCGTGTTCGCGCAGGCGGCCACCACTGCTCGGCCAGGTGACCTGCACATCGCGGCGGGTGTTGATCAGCGCAAACCCGGTCTGTACGCGCAGCCGCTCATTCACAGCCAGGTTGTTGCCGATATGCAGCGTGCTGTCGGTGCCATGGTGGCGGAAGTCGCGCGTGCGGGTGCCGGCGACATAACCGTTGTTGGCAAAGCGCAGCGACTCGCGCACATCCGCATCCAGGTCGTGGGTAACGCGCAGGCCGATGGTGGTTTCGCTGTCCCGACCGAACAGCGTGTGCCGGCGGCGGTAGTCCAGCGTGGCGTTGAGGTTGGCGTAGTCCAGCTGCTGGCGGTACAGGCTTTCGTTCAAGTCCATCGGATACTTGTGATAGACCAGCCCGGCCTGCAGCGACGAATCCTCATCGATCTGCAGCGTGGTGACATTGCCCACCCAGGTGCTGCCCGGTTGCGGACGGCGCGCATCGATGGCGAGGTTGGCCGGGTTCGCCGCGCGCGGATCGTTGCGGATCTGCTCGCGGGTCAGGCGCCCGGGTGTTTCGTGGTTGGTTTCGCGGTAGCGCACGAAGAAGCGGGTCTGCAGATCGGGGGTGATCTGCCAGCCGATGTTGGCCATCGCGCCCTTGCCATCGCCGGATGCATGGCGCTGGTAGCCATCGAATTCGGTATCGGTATAGGCCAGGAAGTAATCGACATCGCCGCTGACGCCGCCCCAGCTGAGGCCGCGTTTCTGGTAGCCACGGCTGCCCGCTTCGTAGTGCAGCTGCACGCCAGCCGAATCGCGGCCACTGCGGCTGATGTAGTCGATGGCACCGCCCAGCGCCAGCGCGCCGCGTTCGAAGCCGTTCGCCCCGCGCAGTACTTCCACACGCGATAGCCACAACGGTTCCAGCAGTTCGTAGGGCGTGCCGCCCGGGCCGGTCAGCGGCAGGCCGTCGATCGATACCGCGATGCCGGAAGCATGCGCGCCCGGGCCACGGTTGATGCCCGAACCACGGATCGACACCTTGGTGCCTTCGTTGCCCGGTGACTGCGCGCTGATGCCGGGCTGGTAGGCCAGCACGTCGGCGCTGCTGGAGAGGCGGCTGTCCGCTTTGGCCACGTCGATGACGTTGCTGGCGCCCGGCACGCGCTTCAGCGCTTCGCGCGCTTGGGCGCTGGCATCGGCGGCAGTGACCTGCACCGCATCGAGGGTGGTGGCCTGCGGTGCGGCGTGGGCGACGGTGGACAGGCCAAGCAGGATGGCCAGCGACAGCGGGGAGCGGGTGGGGCGATAAGGCAGGAAGGGCATGCGGACAGTCTGTAAACCAAAAAACAGGCGCGCAAGTTAACAGGTCGGATGCAGTACGTCACCCACCTGGTGCGTATGGGCCGCGCGATACGTGTAGAGCCGAGCCCATGCTCGGCTGCTCTTGTGGCACCGGAGCCGAGCGTGGATCAGCCCTACAACGGCTGTTTCGCCAATCTCTTCGACTTCAGGTACAGGGCTTCGGCGATCTCTCTTTCGCCCAGCGCTGCATGGCATTCGGCCAGGCTGTCCCAGGCATTGGCCGAGGTGGGATACAGCGCGGTGTTGAGGGTGAAGACCTTCAGTGCGGGTCGATCACCCAGATTGTTGCGGATCGCGTAGCCGGTCGCGTTGATGGCCCGCTCCAGCTCATTGGAAGGAATGCCACTGCTCTCGCGCAACCATGCACGCAGGGTGCCTTCACTGCTGCTGTCGCTGCCCAAGGCGTAGCCGATCAAACGTTCGGCCAGTGCCGCATGCGGAAACTCGCCCGGCGCAGCCACTGCCATGGTGCTTTCCACCAGCGTGCTCGACCAGACATTGCGGGCACTGCCATTGGTCAGGTACACGAACACCCAGTAGCCGCTGGCCAGCGTGCCCTTGTAGGCCAGCCGCGCCCGCACGCGGGTGCCGCCATCGTGGCCGACCTGGGTGTAGCCGTCGCTGCGGGTGGTATCCCAGCCGGTGGAGAAGAAGTTGCTGCCTCCACTGGTCAGTTTCTGTGGCTGCCACAGTGCTTCCAGCGTGGCCGTGCGCAGCAGCTTGCCGGTCGCCAGCGCCTGCAGGAAGCGGTTCATGTCGCCGACGGTGGTCTGCAGGTCGGCATGGCCCCAGCCGTAGTTCGGCCAGGGATCTTCATTGGCCGGCTGCAGTTGGCCGTCCTTGCCGATGTAAGGCACGGCTGCGCGCTGCGCCGGCACGCTGGCCGTGCCCCACGAGGTGCTGCGCATCTTCAGCGGTTGCAGGATGCGTTCGCGCGCGATGGCCGGATAGGGCTTGCCGTAATGGGTTTCCAGCAACGCGGTCAGTACCAGGTAGTTGGCCTGGGTGTACTGCACACGGCTGCCCGGGACGAACTGCATCGGCGCCGAACCGGCGACCTTCAGTGCGGCGGCGAGATCGGGTGCGAGGCCGTTGTAGCCCTTGCTCACCCAGTGTTCGCCCTTTCGCTCGTAGTACTCGGCGATGCCGGAACTGTGATTGAGGAAATCGCGCAGGCGTATCTCCTGCCACGCGATGGGCAGGGCTGGAACATAGCGGCTGGCCGGTGCATCCAGATCCACCTTGCCCTGGTCCACCAGCTGCATCACCAGCGTGCTGGTGAGCAGTTTTGCTACCGACTGCGCGGCGAATATGGAATCGACGGTGGCGGGTGCGTGGGTAGCCGGATCGCGTTCGCCGCTGGTGCCGTGGTAGAGCACTTTGCCGTCGTGCGCGACCAGCACTGCCTGCCCGGCGATGCCGTAGCGCTCGCGGTTGGCCTGCAGTTGTACGTCCAGCTGCGCGGTGAGGTCGCCTGGAACGTCACGCGCCGAAGCGGGCAGTGCGATGGCCAGGGCACAGAGCAATACGGCAGCAAGCGTGCGGTACATCGCGATGTTCCGTCAGCGGCGATGGCGCATCTTGGCTACGGCAGGATAGCGGGTCAAGAGCACCGATTCCCGCATCAGGGAGAGCCGGCCAGCGGCCGGCACTACCACACGTTTCCGGTAGCGCCGGGCCGTGCCCGGCGACGCTCGATCAGCCGAGAATCCCCGGTAGATCCAGCCCCTTCTCCTTCGCGCATTCAATGGCGATCTCATACCCTGCATCGGCATGGCGCATCACGCCCGTCGCCGGGTCGTTCCACAGCACGCGTGCAATCCGCTTGGCTGCCGCTTCAGTGCCATCGCAGACGATCACCATGCCGGCGTGCTGCGAGAAGCCCATGCCGACGCCGCCGCCATGGTGCAGCGACACCCAGGTCGCACCGCTGGCGGTGTTGAGCAGGGCGTTCAGCAGCGGCCAGTCGGACACTGCATCGGAACCGTCGGCCATCGCTTCGGTTTCGCGGTTCGGCGAGGCCACGCTGCCGCTGTCCAGATGGTCGCGACCGATCACCACCGGTGCCTTCAGCTCACCGTTGGCCACCATCTCGTTGAAGGCCAGGCCCAGTCGATCGCGATCACCCAGCCCGACCCAGCAG
This sequence comes from Stenotrophomonas sp. HMWF023, assembly GCF_003060985.1. NCBI lineage: Bacteria > Pseudomonadati > Pseudomonadota > Gammaproteobacteria > Lysobacterales > Lysobacteraceae > Stenotrophomonas > Stenotrophomonas sp. HMWF023. Next base: position 17,249 of record NZ_QAIJ01000281.1, on the reverse strand, counting down.
ATGCGCGCCGGCAGGCCCTGGAACTTGATCTTCTCGGCGGCCATGTCCAGCCAGCGGTGCAGGTGCGGATTGTCCGGAATCAGCTCCTTCACCTTGGCATCGGTCTTGGCGATGTCTTCCGGGTCGCCACTGAGCGCGGCCCAACGGAACGGGCCGATGCCACGGCAGAACAGCGGTCGGATGTAGGCCGGCACGAAACCCGGGAAATCGAACGCGTCCTCGACACCTTCTTCCAGCGCCATCTGCCGCAGGTTGTTGCCGTAGTCCACGGTCGGCACGCCCAGTGAGTGGAAGCCGAGCATGGCGCGGATGTGGTTGGCCATCGACGCACGCGCGGCCTTCTCCACTTCCTTAGGCGCGGTTACGCGCTTGGCATCCCATTCTTCCACCGTCCAGTCCTGCGGCAGGTAACCGTTGACCGGGTCGTGCGCGGAGGTCTGGTCGGTAAGCAGGTCCGGCTTCACGCCACGGATCAGCAGTTCGTCCAGCACGTCGGCAACATTGCCGAGCAGGCCGACCGACAGTGGCTTTTTGGCGGTGCACGATTCTTCGATCAGGCGCAGGGCCTCATCCAGATCGTCGGTCCAGGTATCCAGGTAGCCGGTACGCAGGCGCATTTCGATGCTGCTCTTGCGGCATTCCACCGCCAGGCACGAGGCGCCAGCCATCACTGCGGCCAGCGGCTGCGCGCCGCCCATGCCACCCAGTCCGCCGGTGAACAGCCACCTGCCGGCCAGGCTGCCGTTGTAGTGCTGGCGGCCCATTTCCACGAAGGTCTCGTAGGTACCCTGCACGATGCCCTGCGCGCCGATGTAGATCCAGCTGCCGGCGGTCATCTGGCCATACATCGCCAGGCCTTTCTTATCCAGCTCGTTGAAGTGGTCCCAGTTGGCCCAGCGCGGTACCAGGTTGGAGTTGGCGATGAGCACGCGCGGTGCATCGGCATGGGTGCGGAATACGCCCACCGGCTTGCCCGACTGCACCAGCAGGGTCTGGTCATCGTCCAGGCGCTTGAGGGTTTCGACGATGGCGTCGAAGCTCTCCCAGTCGCGCGCGGCGCGGCCGATGCCACCGTACACCACCAGTTCCTGCGGGCGCTCGGCCACGTCGGGGTGCAGGTTGTTCATCAGCATGCGCAGCGGCGCTTCGGTCAGCCAGCTTTTTGCGGTGAGCGTGGTGCCGGTCGGTGCGGCGATGGTGCGGGACGGGTCGTTGCGGGTCATGCGGCGCTCCGGTTCGTAGCGAATTCAAGGCAGGCGTTGAGCACCTGCGCCAAGGTGTGGCGCAGCGGTGCGGCGTGGTCGGGGTCGAGCGGGGTGGGCCAGCTGTGCTCGTCCACCTGGTCGGGTAGCGGCTCGTGCATGTAACCGCGGCAGGCCAGTTCCATCTGCAGGCTGTGCACACCACCGGCGATGCTGCTGTAGTGGCGGGTGATCCAGCCGCCCTTGAAGCGGCCGTTGCGCACCTGGCTCATGCCGCTGATCTTCAGCAGATTTTCGACAACGTCGCTCAACGCATTGTCGCAGGAAGTGTCCGGTGCACCGGACGGCCCGGCAGTGCCGAGGTTGAACTGCGGCAGCTCGCCATCGAACAGGTGCGGGATGTGCGAACGGATCGAATGTGCGTCGTACACCACCACGGTGCCGTGGCGTGCACGCAGGCGTGCGATCTGCTTGGCCAGAGCGTCGTGGTACGGCGCGAAATAGGTGTCGCGACGGCGGGCAATCTCGGCGTCGTCCGGTTCGCGACCTGCGTGGTACAGCGGCTGGTTGTCGAAGGTAGTCAGCGGGCACAGGCCGGTGGTGTTCTGGCCCGGGTACAGCGACACGCCGCTGGGATCGCGGTTGAGATCGATCACCGAGCGCGAGATCGCCGAGCGCACGGTGGTCGCGCCCATGCCACGTGCGAAGTCGTACAGCTCATGCACCCACCAGTCAGCATCGCGCCGCGCCAGCCACGGCGAGTGGAAGTCGCCGATCAGGTCATGCGGCAGCTCGCTGCCGGTGTGCGGGAAGCTGACGATCAGCGGGGCATCGCCCTCGTGCACGGTCAGCCAATCGGGATGGCCGCTCATGCCTGCGGTTCCACCGTGGGCAGCAGCTCTACCAGGCCCTTGGCCAGTGCGCCGCTGCGGACCAGATCGGTCGCGATCACCATGTCCGGGTGGAAGTAGCGATCTTCTTCCAGCATCGGCACCTGTGCACGCAGCGTCGCGCGCACGTTCTCCAGTGCAGTGCTGGAGCGCAGCGGCGCATGGAAGTCACAGCCCTGCGCGGCGGCCAGCAGCTCGATGCCGATCACGTTGGCCGCGTTCTCGGCCATCTGCATCAGGCGGCGTGCGCCATGCGCGGCCATCGACACATGGTCTTCCTGGTTGGCCGACGTCGGGATCGAATCGACGCTGGCCGGGTAGGCGCGCTGCTTGTTCTCCGAGACCAGCGCAGCAGCGGTCACCTGCGGAATCATGAAGCCGGAATTCAAACCGGGGCGCGGGGTCAGGAACGCCGGCAGGCCGGACAGCGCAGGGTCGACCAGCATCGCCAGGCGGCGCTCGCTGATCGAGCCGATCTCGCACACCGCCATCGCCAGCATGTCGGCGGCAAAGGCCACCGGCTCGGCGTGGAAGTTGCCGCCGGACAGCGCCTCACCGGTATCGGTGAACACCAGCGGATTGTCGGACACGCCATTGGCTTCGATTTCCAGCGTGGTCGCGGCCTGGCGCAGGATGTCCAGCGCCGCACCCATCACCTGCGGCTGGCACCGCAGGCAGTACGGATCCTGTACGCGCACGTCATTGTCGCGGTGCGATTCGCGGATGCCCGAATCCTGCATCAGCGTGCGCAGGGTGGCGGCGGTGGCGATCTGCCCGCGCTGGCCGCGAAGGGCATGGATGCGCGGATCGAACGGCGTGTCCGAGCCCTTGGCCGCTTCCACCGACAGCGCGCCGGTGACCAGCGCGGCCTGGAACACGGTTTCAATTTCAAACAGGCCGGCCAGTGCGTACGCGGTAGAGAACTGGGTGCCGTTGAGCAGGGCCAGGCCTTCCTTCGCGCCCAGTTCCACCGGCTGCAGGCCAGCACGCGCCAGTGCGTCCACGGCGGGCAGGCGCTCATCGCCAACGAAGGCCTCACCGACGCCGATCATCACGCTGGCCAGGTGCGAGAGCGGTGCCAGGTCGCCCGAAGCACCGACCGAGCCCTGCGCCGGCACCACCGGCAGCACGCCTTTCACCAGCATGGCTTCCAGCAGCAGCAGCGTTTCCTCGCGCACGCCGGAAGCACCCTGGGCCAGGCTGACCAGCTTCAGCGCCATCATCAGCCGCACCACATTCACCGGCATCGGCTCGCCCACGCCCGCGGCATGCGAAAGCACGATGTTCCGCTGCAGGGTGGCCAGATCCTCGCGTTCGATGCGCACGCTGGCCAGCTTGCCGAAACCGGTGTTGATGCCATACACCGGTGCGCCCTTGGCAACGATGGCTGCCACCGTTGCAGCGCTGGCTCGCACGGCCGGCAACGCGGCCGGGTCGAGCGACAGCGGCGCACCGCGATACGCCTGCCGCCACTGGGCAAGGGTGACATGGCCGGGGCGAAGAACCAGGGTGTTGCTCATGTGTTGCTCCAGGAGGCAGGCAGGTCGGGCTGTCCGCGCAGTACACGCGCGTGCAGCGGGTTGAATCCAATGCGATAGACCAGGTCGGCGGGGGCGTCGATGTCCCAGATCGCCAGGTCGCAGTCCATGCCAACGGCCAGGCGGCCGATGCGCGCGCCATGGCCCAGCGCGCGCGCCGCTTCACGGGTGAAGCCGGCGATGCATTCGTCCACGGTCAGGCGGAACAGGGTGGCGCCCATGTTCATCGCCAGCAGCGGGCTGGTCAGCGGCGAGGTGCCCGGGTTGCTGTCGGTGGCCAGCGCCAGCGGTACGCCGGCCGCGCGCAGCGCAGCGATCGGCGGCAGGGTAGTGTCGCGGGTGAAATAGAACGCCCCGGGCAGCAGCACGGCGACGGTGCCGGCGGCCGCCATCGCGGCAATGCCGGCGTCGTCCAGGTGTTCGATATGGTCGGCCGACAGCGCACCGAAACCGGCCGCCAGTTCGGCGCCATGCTGGTTGCTCAGCTGTTCGGCGTGGATCTTGATCGCCAGCCCATGCGCGCGCGCGGCTTCGAAGACCTGGCGTGCCTGTGCGGGCGAGAACGCGATGTTCTCGCAGAAGATGTCCACGGCTTCGGCCAGGCCTTCGGCAGCGATGGCGGGGATCATCACCTCGCACACCTCGTCGGTGTATTCCTGTGCCTCGCGGCCCGGCGGAACCGCGTGTGCCCCCAAGAAGGTCGGCACCACGTTCACCCGGCATTCTTCGCCCAGCGCACGGGCCACCTGCAGCTGCTTGCGCTCGTCCTGCAGGGTCAGGCCGTAGCCGGATTTGATCTCGATGGTGGTCACGCCTTCGGCGCGCATCGCCAACAGGCGAGGGCGGCTCTCGTGTGCCAACTGCTCTGGCGAGGCGGCGCGGGTGGCGCGTACCGTGGAGACAATGCCGCCGCCGGCACGGGCGATCTCGGCATAGCTCACACCCTGCAGGCGTTGCTCGAATTCGTTGGCGCGGTTGCCGGCGTAGACCAGGTGGGTGTGGCAGTCGATCAGGCCCGGCGACATCCAGCGGCCTTCGCCGTCGATGCGGGTGGTCGGCTGCAGGTGGGCATCGCTGCCGGCAGGGCCCACATGGACGATGCGGCCATCGGTGGCGGCCAGTACTGCATCGCGAAGGACACCCAACCCCTCGCCATCGAGGGTCATCAGGTGGACGTTGGACCAGAGGGTATCGACGTGCATGGCATCCACAACGCGGCTGTGCTTATATGTCTATACAATATAGGCGTCCAATTCGGGTTGTCCAGCCATGTCCGATTCGCGTTCCCCGCACTCCTTCCATGCCGCCCACGCCCTGCTGGCCGACGGCTGGGCCGCCGATGTCCGCCTGCAGGTGCAGGAAGGGCGCATCGCGGCGGTCACGCGCGGGCAGGCAGCGCAGGACGGTGATGCCCGCGTGGGCATCCTGGTGCCGGGCCTGCCGAACCTGCACAGCCACGCCTTCCAACGCGGAATGGCTGGGCTGACCGAGATCGGTGGCGGCGACGGCGACAGCTTCTGGAGCTGGCGCGAACTGATGTACCGCTTCCTGGCCCATCTGCGCCCGGACGCAGTGCAGGCCATCGCCGCCCAGGCGTACATGGAGATGCTGGAAAGCGGCTTCACCCGCGTCGGTGAATTCCACTACCTGCACCACGATGCCGATGGCCGCCCCTACGCCAATCGCGCCGAGATGAGCGTGCAGATTGCTGCTGCGGCCGAGCAGACCGGCATCGGCCTGACCCTGCTGCCGGTGTTCTATGCCCACGCTGATTTCGGTGGGGCGCCGCCGAACCCGGGGCAGCGCCGCCTCATCCACGACGTAGACGGGTTCGCACAGCTGCTCGATGGCGCCCGTACCGCGCTGGCCACGCTGCCCGATGCGGTGCTCGGCATCGCACCGCACAGCCTGCGCGCGGTGACCGGCGACGAGCTGAGCGCGCTGCTGCCGCTGACCGACGGCCCGGTTCACATCCACATTGCCGAGCAGGTGCGCGAGGTCGAGGCCTGCCTGGCATGGAGCGGCATGCGCCCGGTGCAGTGGCTGTACGAACATGCCCCGGTCGATGCGCGTTGGTGCCTGGTGCACGCCACCCACATCACCGACGACGAGCGTGCGCAGATGGTCGCCAGCAAGGCCGTGGCCGGCCTGTGTCCGATTACCGAAGCCAACCTGGGTGACGGCCTGTTCCCGATGCAGGCCTTCGCACGCGAGGGCGGACGCTTCGGCGTCGGCTCCGATTCCAACGTGCTGATCGATGCCGCAGAAGAGCTGCGCCTGCTGGAATACGGCCAGCGCCTGACCCTGCGGGGTCGCAACGTGTTGGCCCCGGATGCCGGTCGCAGCACCGGGCGCTTCCTGTTTGAAGGGGCGCTGCAGGGCGGTGCACAGGCGCTGGGCGTAGCTGCCGGCCTGCAGGTGGGTGCCAGCGCTGACATGGTTGAACTGGATGCTGCGCACCCCGCGCTGCAGGCGCGACACGGTGACGCATGGCTTGACAGCTGGATGTTCGCCGCACGTAATGGCGCGCTGCGATCGGTCTGGCGCCATGGCCGCCAGTGCGTGGCCGAGGGCCGCCACCTGCAGCGCGAGGCCATCACCACCGCCTTCGCCGCTGCCCTGCGTGGCGTGCTGGGCTGATCGCCTCCCACCATCGAGACCCCACTACGTGAAGGCCAGCAAGTCCGCCACGCTCAACCAGCGCATCCGCAGCGACCTGGAAAGCCGCATCCTCAGCGGGGAGTGGGCGCCGGGCTTCCGTATTCCGTACGAGCACGAGCTGATGGAGCAGTACGGTTGCTCGCGGATGACGGTGAACAAGGTACTGACGGCGCTGGCGGAGAGCGGCATGATCGAGCGCCGTCGACGAGCGGGCTCGTTCGTGGCCCGGCAGCCACCGCATCTGGAGCAGGTGGCGCTGGAGATCCCGGACATCGCCATGGAGGTCGGCTCGCGCGGGCATCAGTACGGCTACCGCCTGCTGCAGCGCGAACTGCGCCTGGCCGAGGCAGCAAATGCCGGCGAAGTGGAACTGGCGGGCAGCGAACAGTTGCTGGCGATGCGCTGCCTGCATCTGGCCGATGGCCGTCCGTTGGCGCTGGAGCATCGCCTGATCAGTCCGGTCGGCGTTCCCGAGGTGCTGGACGTGGACTTCAGCACCACCGCACCGGGCAGCTGGCTGCTGCAGAACGTGTCGTGGACACGCGCGCAGCATCGCATCAGCGCCTGGGGCGCCGACGCGCCCACCGCCAAGCTGCTGGACGTGAAACCCGGTACCGCCTGCCTGGTGATCGAGCGCCTGACCTGGCGCGGCGAACAGCCGATCACCCGCGTGCGTCAGATGTTCCTGGGGGATGCCTGGGATCTGGTCGCCCGCTTCTCGCCTGGGGCGCGATAGGGGCGAAGACACGCCCGGCTTGTTCCTGGGGCGCTTTCAGCCAAGCGGGAATGAGCCGCCGTGAGTAGATCCACGCCATGCGTGGATGCGGTGCCGAGCAGCCGAGCGAGTTCGGCACAGTCACCCCTCAGCCCATCAATACGTCGCGCACTGCCGCCAGCGCACCGGCTCATCCACGCCGGGGCGGGCATTGAGCTGCACGCGCACGTTGCGCAGGGCGGGGTAGCGAAGCACTTCCTGACACACGCGTGGCCACACCGTTTCCAGTTCTCCAGTGCGGTTGATCGCCAGCGTCTGCCGGGTCAGCCAGACGCCGCT
>NZ_QAIJ01000281.1:4300-9894 GCF_003060985.1 Stenotrophomonas sp. HMWF023 | reverse complement strand
GACGCGGACCGTCGATCACTTCCACCGCCTGCTTCTCTGCGGCGGTCAGACCATCGCGCTCAACCCGGCCTTCGGTGATCAGCATGCCGCCCTTGGCGCCCGCCAGTCGCGCGGCAGCGCCCAGTTCGTTCACCGCAGCGGTGCCGATGCGATAGGCCAGGCCGTGCTTGCACGACACCCGCCAGGTGTTCGGGCCGTCGCTGAGCAGGAAATCGCTGCTCGGCTCACGGCTTTCCTCGCTCGGGTCCTGCAGTTCACGCAGGCCGCGCTGCTCGCGCAGCATGCGTTTGATCAGGGTGGAGAACTCGCGCCAGTGCATGCCAGCCAGGGCCTGCAGGCCCAGTTGCATTTCGGTACGTCGGCGCTTGACCCACCAGAGGTAGACGGTGGCGAGGGTGCAGGTAAGCAGGGCCGACAGCAGGGCCAGGATCCAGGGAAGCATGCAGGGCGACGACGGAAGGGGCGAAAACGGAAGCCCACAGTGTAAAGGGCCGACCGGGCGATTGCGTCAGGGTGTCCCCGACAGCAAGCGTGATGCAGCCCGCAGATCCGCACGCGCCAGACACGAAAAACCCGCCAATCCTGAAGCCGTGAGGGGAGGGAACAAACGGCAGCCGAAGCGATTGGCGGGTTCTACGCGATTGTCAACGAAAATTTATTGCGTTGCAACAAAGGCGGTTCAGGGCGTGCTGCCTGGCGACTGGTGGCTGCCCGGCGAGGGTGCGTCGACGTCGGTCGAGGCGCGATGTTCCAGCTTGGCCAGGCGCGCGGTCAGTGCATCGATGCGTGCTTCCAGCGCGGTCACTTCATCGGCGGTCGGCACGTGCAGACGCTTGAGCACACCCTGCACCTGGTCATCGAACGCCTTGTTGACCTTGCCCCACGTCCCGGAGGCCTTCTCGCGAGCTTCGTCCAGCGAGTGCTCGACGTTGTCGCGCCAGCCAGGTTCCTGCTCGCCGGTACGCTCACGGCGCCGGGCTTCCCAGGCTTCGCCTTCCTTCACCAGGCCATCGAAGAACCGGCCTCCTTCTGCCTGCGCGCGCCCCAGAGCGCCAAGTCCGGCCAGCCAGACCTGCTGTGCCGAATCGCTCAGCTTGCGCGAAAAGCGTTCTGCCTGGTCGCCGAAGCCGGCATCGTCGTCGCGGCGGTCGTCATTCTCGTAACGGTTCATCGCACTTCCCGGGGGAGTTGGGCCTACCCCCGAGAGTAGCGCGCGCCGACGTTGCTGGGCCGTGATGGCCGCAGCGCAGGGTCAGCCCAGCTTTTCCTTCAGCACACGCTGGATCTCGCTTTCCACCATGCCCTTCATCGCCGACAGCAGGAAGCCCAGCTTGGCCGTTACCCGCACCGCGCCCGGCTGCAGTTCGATCGCACCGTCCACGCCGCTGCCGGAGAAGTTCAACACGTCGGCGGCCCACGACGACTTCAGGCCGAAGCGTTCGCCCAGCTTGGCGGCAACCTGTTCGATCGCTTCACGTGCCTGGGTGTCGGGCAGGGTATGGGCGTGGCGGACATCGATGGTGGACATGCAGGCTCCTGGCGCAGGGCGGGGATCAATTGAGAGGGCGAGCATTGTGCGCATCGACAGCGCCCACGCCAAGCGCTCATCGCAGGTTCTTCTTCGTGGGCGGCCAACCTGCTAGTCTGCGCCGCGTGCAGAACCTGCTAGTTCACTTCAGTCAACAACAACAGCCCGACCAGCCGCTGCGGCCCGGGGTGCAGCGCATCGTGCGCCAGGCAAACGGCAGCGTGCGCCTGGGCGATGCCGGCAACGGCGCGCTGCTGCTCGCGCAGTTCTGCATGGACGACCGCGGCCTCTGGCTGCAGGTCGGCAACGGCATCCGCGGCATCCATGTGAACGGTCGCCCGGTACGGCGCATGGCCCTGCTGCGGGCGGGTGACGCGGTATACGTGGACGGCGTGGAAATGGTCCTGCAGGGCGAGGTCGACACCCTGCTGCAGGCACCGGCGCCGGCCGCCAGCATCGAAGGCAACGGTGACGAGCAGCGCCTGCTGCGCGGTGTCGGTGGCCTGCATCACGGCCGCAGTTACCCCCTGTCGCGCACGCGGGTGATCGGCCGTGGCAGCGATGTCGACATCGAGATTGACGAGCCCGCCTTCGCCGAACAGCACGCGCGGGTGGAAGTGCATGGCGAACGTGTATTGCTGCGTGATCTGGGCAGTGCCGATGGCACCCGGGTCAACGGCGTAGCCGTGCGCCACTGCTGGCTGCAGGCTGGTGACCAGGTCGTGTTCGATGGCCAGCACCGGTTCGTGCTGGAAGTGCCGCACGACCCGCGCCGCCGCCCGCCGCTGGCCGATGACGAAGGCGGCGACGAAGCCGAACAGGCGCCAGTGGTGCCGGTCGCCCCGCGTCGGGTGCGTCGCTGGCCCTGGCTGCTGGGCAGTGCGTTGCTGCTGGCGGCGGTGCTCAGCCTGCTGCTGTGGTTCGGCGCGCGCTGAACCGCATCCGCCGGGCATGGCCCGGCGCTACCGGCCTTCGCTCTGGTAGATGCCAACCTTGGTTGGCACGTTCCCTCCGCACCCATGACGCCTGCCGGCGTACGCCAACCAAGGTTGGCGGCTACCAAGACCATGCACGGCCCCGCACCGCGCGCGGCAAATGGATACGGATGCAACCAAATTTCCCTTGCGCCACTAGGCCGCAAGGCTGGTGCAGTGCGGCATACTAGGGGTCTTGCCCCACAGGTGTGCCATGACGCGCGCGTTCAACTTCAGTGCCGGCCCTGCAACGTTGCCGGAATCGGTCCTGCGCCAGGCGCAGGCGGAAATGCTGGACTGGCACGGTAGCGGTGCCTCCATCGTGGAAATGAGCCATCGCGGACCGGAATTCATGTCCGTGGCCGCCGAGGCCGAGGCCGACCTGCGTCGCCTGCTCGATATCCCAGAAGAGTATGCGGTGCTGTTCCTGCCCGGTGGCGCCACCACCCAGCAGGCCTTGATCCCGCTCAACTTCGCCAGCCCCGGCCAGCGTGCCGACTACGTGGTCACCGGCCACTGGGGCAAGACTGCGGTCAAGCAGGCCAGCCCGTACGTGGACGTCAACGTCGCCGCCAGCAGCGAGGCCGAACGCTATCGCCAGCTGCCCGAGCGCGCCGGCTGGCAGCTTTCGCCCGATGCTGCCTACGTGCACATCACCGCCAACGAGACCATCCACGGCGTCGAGTTCCGTGATGTGCCCGAGATCGGCGACGTGCCGCTGGTGGCCGATTTCAGCTCGTCCATCGCCAGCGAGCCGCTGGATGTACGCCGCTACGGCGTCATCTATGCCGGTGCGCAGAAGAACCTGGGTCCGGTCGGCATCGCGGTGATGATCATCCGTCGCGACCTGCTGGAGCGCAGTGGCCAGCCGCGCGCGGACATCTTCGATTACCGCTCGCACGTCGCCCGCGATTCCATGCTCAATACGCCGCCCACCTGGAACTGGTATCTGGCCGGCCTGGTGTTCAAGTGGATGCTCGCCGAAGGCGGCGTGGTCGAGTTCGCCAAGCGCAACGCCGCCAAGGCCGCGCTGGTGTACGGCGCCATCGATGCCTCCGGCGGCTTCTATCGCAACGAGGTCGCCCATTCGGCGCGCTCGCGGATGAACATCCCGTTCTTCCTGCCCAACACCGATCTCGATGCCCGTTTCGTCGCCGATGCCAAGGCCGCCGGCCTGCTGGCGCTGAAGGGCCACAAGGTGGTCGGTGGCATCCGTGCGTCGCTCTACAACGCCATGCCGCTGGCCGGGGCCGAGGCGCTGGTCGCCTTCATGGCCGATTTCCAGCAGCGTCACGGCTGAGCAATGAACGGCGCGCATCGTCGGGTGCGCGCCCCGCAACAAGGAATTCCGATGGCAAGCAAACCCAGCAAGAAGGCGTCGAAGAAGGCCGAACCGGTCAAGGACAGCGCCACCTCCAAGCCCAAGGGCAAGTCGAAGGCAACCGCAGTGCCGACACTGGCGCCACTGGCGCTGGCCGATGTGCGTTCGAAGATCGACCAGATCGACCGTGACATCCAGAGACTGATCGCCGAGCGCGCACAGTTCGCCCACCAGGTGGGCAAGGCCAAGGGCAAGCTCGCCGCCGCCGTCGATTACTACCGCCCCGAGCGCGAAGCGCAGGTGTTGCGCATGGTGGTGGACCGCAACGAAGGCCCGCTCAGCGATGAACTGCTGGTGCACGTCTACCGCGAAATCATGTCGGCCTGCCTGGCCCAGCAGGAGCCGCTGAAGATCGGTTACCTCGGTCCGGAAGGCACCTTCAGCCAGCAGGCCGTGCTCAAGCACTTCGGCCGCTCGGCGCTGGGCCTGCCGATGGCCAGCATCGAAGAAGTGTTCCAGGAAGTAGAAGCGGGCAACGCCGATTTCGGCGTGGTGCCGGTGGAGAACTCGGGGCAGGGCACCATCCAGATCACCCTGGACATGTTCCTCACCTCCAACCTGAAAATCTGCGGCGAAGTGGAACTGCGCGTGCAGCAGTACCTGATGTCGCGCAGTGGCCGCATCGAAGACATCGAGCGCGTCTACGGCCATCCGCAGTCGTTCATGCAGACCTCGGCATGGATGCGCGCCAACCTGCCCAAGGCCGAGAAGATTCCGGTGGCCAGCAATGCCGAAGGGGCGCGCCGTGCGCGTAATGCCGACGACGCTGCAGCCATCGGCGGCGAGAGCGCCGGCCACGTGTACGGCCTGAAGAAGGTCGTCACCAAGCCGATCCAGAACGATGCCGACAACACCACCCGTTTCCTGGTGGTGGGCCGCAACATCTTCCCGACCTCCGGCCACGACCGTACTTCGGTGCTGGTGTTCATCCATGACAAGCCCGGCGCGCTGTTCGATGTGCTCAGCCCGTTCGCGCGCCATGGCATCAGCATGAACCGCATCGAGTCGCGTCCCTCGCACCATGGCAAGTGGGAATACGGCTTCTTCATCGACCTGGCCGGCCATATCGACGACGCGCCGATGCAGGCAGCACTGGCCGAACTGGAAGCGCACTCGGCGCAGATCAAGGTGCTTGGCTCCTATCCGGTGGCCGTGCCCTGATCCCTGCTGCGGCGGCTGCGGCCGCCGCCCCTGATGCACCGCCGACGACCCGGCGTTTACGGAACAATTCAACGATGAGCAACGCGCAGCACTGGATCGCCCGCAAGGGCCAGCCCCTGCAGGGCAGCCTGACCATTCCCGGCGACAAGTCGGTCTCGCACCGCTCGGTGATGTTCGCCGCGCTGGCCGACGGTACCTCGCATATCGAAGGCTTCCTGGAAGGCGAAGACACCCGCGCCACCGCGCGCATCTTCAGCCAGCTGGGCGTGCGCATCGAAACCCCCAGTGCGTCGCAGCGCATCGTGCATGGCGTCGGCATCGACGGCCTGCAGGCACCCAGCGCACCGCTGGATTGCGGCAATGCCGGCACCGGCATGCGTCTGCTCGCCGGCCTGCTGGCCGGTCAGGCATTCGACAGCACGCTGGTTGGCGACGAATCGCTGTCCGGCCGTCCGATGCGCCGCGTCACCGGTCCGCTGTCGCAGATGGGCGCGAAGATCGACACCGAGGCAGACGGCACGCCGCCGCTGCACGTGCATGGCGGGCAGAC
>NZ_QAIJ01000281.1:0-4290 GCF_003060985.1 Stenotrophomonas sp. HMWF023 | reverse complement strand
TCCGCCGTACTGCTGGCGGGCCTGTACGCGCATGGCGAGACCAGCGTGACCGAGCCGCACCCGACCCGCGACTACACCGAGCGCATGTTGTCCGCGTTCGGCGTGGACATCGCGTTCTCGCCGGGCCAGGCGCGCCTGCGTGGCGGCCAGCGCCTGCGCGCGACCGACATTGTGGTGCCGGCCGACTTTTCCTCGGCCGCGTTCTTCCTGGTTGCTGCCAGCATCATTCCGGGTTCCGAGCTGCGACTGAAGCAGGTCGGCCTCAATCCGCGCCGTACCGGCCTGCTGCACGCGCTGCGCCTGATGGGTGCGGACATCACCGAAGAGAACCCGGCAGAGCAGGGGGGCGAGCCGGTGGCCGATCTGGTGGTGCGCTACGCGCCGCTGAAGGGCGCGCGCATTCCGGAGGAACTGGTGCCGGACATGATCGACGAATTCCCGGCCCTGTTCGTGGCCGCTGCCGCCGCTGAAGGGCTGACCGTGGTGACCGGCGCCGCCGAACTGCGGGTGAAGGAATCCGATCGTCTGGCGGCGATGGCGACCGGCCTGCGCGCGCTGGGCATGCAGGTGGACGAGACCGAAGATGGCGCCACCCTGCACGGCGGCGTATCGCTGGGCAGTGGCACCATTGAAAGCCACGGCGATCATCGGATTGCGATGGCCTTCGCCATTGCCGGCCAGATCAGCCATGGCGAAGTACGCGTCAACGACATCGCCAACGTCGCCACGTCCTTCCCGGACTTCGACGGCCTGGCCCGCAGCGCCGGCTTCAACCTGGCCTGATCGGCACCGCATCCGCCGGGCTTGGCCTGGCGGATCACATGGCCTGGTAGGTGCCAACCTTGGTTGGCACGCTTCTGCGCACAAAAAAACGGAGGCCGAAGCCTCCGTTTTCATTTCAGGCGTTACCGACGATCAACGTTCGGTACGGAAATCCACCGGTACACGCACCACGCTGGCCACGGCACGGCCCTGCTGCACGGCCGGCTCGAACTTCCAGCCCTGCACGGTGTTCAGCACGGCGCGGTCCAGGTCGCGGCTGCGTTCGCCGCTGCGCGACACGATCGCCGCATCGGTCACGTTGCCACGGGTATCCACGTTCAAGCTGGCAACCACGCTGCCCTGCACGCCACTACGCAGCGCAGCGGCCGGATAGCTGGGCTTGCTGTTGCTGGCCAGCGGACGCGCCTCACGGTTGCGTACGGCCGGAGCCGCCTTGCGCTCGGTCTGCGCGGGCGCGGCCTGGCGCGTCGCGGGGGCGGGTGTGGCAGCAACCGGCGTCTCAGTAGCCGGCAGCATGCGCTCGCTTACCGGCGCAGGCGCAGGTTCGTCATGATTGGAAAAACGCAGCCAGACCAGAGCTGCTGCAAACATCGCCACGATCAGGGCCAACCACAGCCAGGGAGACGCCGAGCGGGGCTCAAGCGCGCCATCCTGCTGCAGTTGCGGGGAATGAAGGTTTTCGTGGGTGGTGGCAGTCATCGCAAACTCCTCGCGTCAGTAACGACGCCCAGAGTGTTGCCCGAGGCGGCGTCACAGCGTGTCAGCATTGCGTCAACGCGACCTGCAAGGTTCAGCTTTTCTGGGGGAAACGTTCAGTTACTGCGGCTTGAAGTCGAACGGCACTTCAATGCTGCCCGGCACCGGCTGACCATTGCTGACCGCCGGGCTGAAGCGCCAACGACGCACCGCGTCCGTTGCCGCGCGGTCCAGTTCACGCGAACCGCTGCGCTGGATCACCGTCACGTTGTTTGGATAACCGGTGGCATCCACTTCCACCCGCACCACCACGCTGCCGGCTTCGCCGCGTCGCAGGGCAGCGGCCGGGTAGGCCGGCGGCGGCGACTGGCCGGCAATCGGCATCGGTTGCGCATTGGCGGTTGCCGGTGCCGCAGTGCCCGGCGCGGCCGGAGTCGGTTCAACCGTGGCCGGCTGCGGCGGCGGGGCGGTCTCCACCAGCTTCGGCGCATCTTCTTCGTCCGGCACCGGGGCCGGCTTGGCGTCGGGCATGTCGCTGGAGCCCGCGGCTGCGGCCAGCGGCTCGGGCAGTGGTTCCACCTGGGCGGTTTCCTGCGGCGTCTGCGCGGCCGGGTCGGCACGGAAGAACTGCTTGTCGCGTCCGGTCAGCCAGACCAGCACGAACAGCAGGATGCCCACGCCGAAGGCGATGCCGGCGATCTTCAGGGCGTTGCGCGGGATATGCACGGTGAACGACTTGGCAGGCGACAGACGGGGAGCAGACATGGACCAGACCAGTACGGAATGCCTCGATTCTGCCACGGCCGGAATGAACCGGGCGGCAGAAATCCGTATAACAGGCGATAATCCCGTTCCTGTTACCCACCACGACGCCTGCCATGCTTGATCCAGCCCTGCTCCGCCACCAGCCCGCCGACCTCGCCGAACGCCTGCGCACCAGCCGCGGCTTCGAGCTCGACGTGTCTGCCCTGGAGTCACTGGAGGCGGATCGCAAGCGCATCCAGGTGCGTACCCAGGAACTGCAGAGCCTGCGCAACAGCCGCTCCAAGGCCATCGGCCAGGCCAAGGCCAAGGGCGAGGACGTTTCGGCCATCATGGCCGAGGTGGCCGCCTTTGCCGATGAGCTGAAGGCCTCGGAAGTCGCGCTGGACGTGCTGCGCGAGAAGATCGACACGATCTCGATGGGCATCCCGAACATTCCCGCCGATGACGTGCCGGCCGGCGCCGATGAGAGCGAGAACGTCGAGCAGTCGCGCTGGGGCACCCCGCGCCAGTTCGATTTCAAGGTGCTCGACCACGTTGAACTGGGCGCGCGCAACAAGTGGCTGGACGGCGAGACTGCCGCCAAGCTGTCCGGCTCGCGCTTCACCGTGTTGCGTGGCCCGATCGCGCGCCTGCACCGTGCCCTGGCCCAGTTCATGCTCGACCTGCACAGCGGCGAGCACGAGTACCAGGAAACCAACGTGCCGGTGATCGTCAACGCCGACAGCCTGTACGGCACCGGCCAGCTGCCCAAGTTCGAGGAAGACATGTTCATCACCCAACTGGGTGAGCAGAAGCGTTACCTGATCTCGACCTCGGAAATCTCGCTGACCAACATCGCCCGCGACGAGATCCTTGACGCCGAGCGCCTGCCGCTGCGCATGACCGCCCACTCGCTGTGCTTCCGTTCCGAAGCCGGCAGCGGTGGTCGCGACGTGCGTGGCATGATCCGCCAGCACCAGTTCGAGAAGGTCGAGCTGGTCTCGATCTGCCGCCCGGAAGACAGCGACGCCGAGCACCAGCGCATGACCCGCTGTGCCGAAGTTGTGCTGGAGAAGCTGGGTCTGCCGTACCGCAAGGTGCTGCTGTGCACCGGCGACATGGGCTTCTCGGCCATCAAGACCTACGACCTGGAAGTCTGGCTGCCGTCGCAGGAGACCTACCGCGAGATTTCCTCGTGCTCGAACTGTGGCGACTTCCAGGCCCGCCGCATGCAGGCCCGCTGGCGCAACCCGGCCACCGGCAAGCCGGAGCTGGCACATACGCTGAACGGCTCGGGCGTGGCCGTCGGCCGCGCCATGATTGCGGTGATGGAGAACTACCAGAACGCCGACGGCAGCATCACCGTGCCTGAAGCCCTGCGCCCGTACATGGGCGGTATCGAAACCATCGGTTGAACCCGGTAGATGCCATGCTTGCATGGCACTGCTCTGGCTTTGGTGGGTGCCATGCTTGCATGGCACCGCATCCACGCATGGCGTGGATCTACTGAGGCGGTGTGGCATCCACGCATGGCGTGGATCTACTGAGGCGGTGTGGCATCCACGCATGGCGTGGATCTACTGAGGCGGTGCGGCATCCACGCACCGGGGGACTGGGGCTCTGCAGTAGATCCACGCCATGCGTGGATAGCGCAAACCATCAACCCGCTGCGCGCAGCTTCTCCAGCGGCACCCAACCCGCTTCCCCCGCCTCCGGCACACACCACGCCCACCCATTGAGCGTGCGCACGCCGCGCAGCTGCTGCCCCGGGTCCACATCCAGCTCTCGCGCGCAGTAGTCGTCCGTGGCAAACGCGCCACCCTGTGCATCGCGACCGATCACCGGTGCCGGCACGAAGCCCGGCTGCTGCCCCTCGGCCTCGCACAGATACCAGTCTTCCCAACCCTCGGCCCCCTCATAACGCTCGCCCACCACCAGCGCCTGCCCACGGCGCAGGGTGATCGGATGCGGGAATTCGCTGCGGTGCGCAGCCATCACGATGTAGTTCATCGCACCATGGTGGCAAAAAAAAGCGGCCCCGCAAAAGCAGGGCCGCCAGGGTAGGGT
>NZ_QAIJ01000280.1:0-5624 GCF_003060985.1 Stenotrophomonas sp. HMWF023 | reverse complement strand
TGCGCCTTCATTGGCATCCATATCCATTGGGATAAGGGTCTTGAGCCTGGCTGGTTGCAGCGCCTCTAGTGTGGCGACGGGATCGACGTGTAGGGCGTGCGGCGGGTAGTAGCCGGTCTCGGGCCACCACACAGCTACGTGTGTACTTCCAGCTCCGTGCCGAATCAGTCCAGGCATCCCTGGATGAAGTGGCAACCCTGCCAGTTCTGCGGCGTCGGCAGGGGGGAGGAAGGAGTAGCCTTCCGGGATCAGAAGCGTGACTTCGGCTGCCAGCAGCAGGGTGAGGGGCCCTGCCAGCCACGGAGCAGTGGGAGGCGCAGGGGGCGACTCGAGGCGTTGTTCGGCGGCAGCGCCGCTCTGAATGTGAGCAGTAGGCGCGCCGTGAAGCTCAACAAGAAGATCGGATGGCGAGGCACGCTGAGGTGCGGCAATGACTGGTGCAGCGATGCTGCGTGAGGCTGGCACTAGTAGCACGAATGCCGCGAGCGAGATCAAGAGCTTGTGCATGGCAGATCCAAGGGCGGACATCCTCCGGCCGGTCTGACATGTTGGTCGGTCGCGTCCCTTAGGGGCGATAGAACTATTGCGAAAATGTCTGCGTTCGTCGTCCATCTGGACATGGCACCTATCGATGGTGGCAGATCACGAGGTCTCGAAAGGTCGCGCTGCACACAAGCGACTGATTCACTACTTTCCGTCTTGAGTGGAGGTGATTGATCCAATCTCTCAGCGGTGGACAGGCCGGAGGCCTGTGGCTACTACAGTAGTGCGCCTATCGTCACAGGAATTGACCTGCGGTGTACTCCGCTATCGAGGCCATCGGATAGGGCAGGATCAAGGCCTCGCTGTGGCTTGGCCGATAGTCATCTGGCTGGAACCCGGCATGGACGAATACGCCGACGAGTAGCAGCCAGAGTAGGGCTGCGAGCAGCCAAAAACTCTCGAGGAGTGAGTGAAATGAGGCATCTCTCAGACCCTCGGTCAATCCCGGAATCTGGTGGAGGCAACGATCGCGTCGACGGCGCCCTGCGTCTCTGCGCTGGCTCCCGCGGGTAGGATCGCTACCAGGCGAACAAAGCGATCGCCTGGCCAGAGGGCCAGATAGTGCTGGTAAGTGCCACCGTCAGGCATGCGCCCATCTACGCGCTGCCCCTTGATACCCGCGAACACGATGTCTTGTCTCGACACAATCGTGCCGTCCTGGATCCTGCGTGAGCCAGCAATCAGCTGATCAGACACAACGGCAAGGTCATCTGAACTGAAGGGCAGCGACAGTTGCGAAGCGATGACGACCAATGGCTGGCGACCTTCGGGGTCGGTATCCAGTTCGCCTGCCGTCAGGACCACCGATGAACCCCCAAGAACCTCGAGGATGCGGAAAGGAGCTTGGGGCGCCACAGTGAACGGAAGGTCGGCGAGCTTCTCTTCCAGCGAGGCCGCCAGGCGAAGCTTGACCGACGCCAGCGCTGCCATCGCTTCCTTGTGTGTCAGCGCGTGGTCAGTCGGAGCCTGTACGGTGATCATGATGACTGGCGATGTAGAGAGGAGCGCCATCCACTTGCCGAAGGTGCGGCCATAGGCGTCCTGAGTTCCCACCGCTACTGGAACGAGGTGCCCCTCAACGGTGAGCCATTCCATATGTTCAACCCGCACTCCTTGGCTGGCGAACTGGAGACGTGCAACATCTTCGTCCGCGAACAACTTGCTGACTGCCTCACCGGCTCGGCCGGGAAGTTCCGCGATCAGGATGCTCGCCTCGCCATTTTCGCTCACGAAGCCCGTGAAGTTCGTTGCGGGAATAAACCCGGATGGTGGCGCCAGGCTGACAGCTGTCCCGGGCACAGCCTGCACAGACTGGGGCGGTTTGGAACAGCCAAGAGCCAGGAACGGCTGCATTAGAAGAAGCGCGGTGCGTAGAAAGCGTAGGAGGGAAGTGGACATCACGGCTCCAGGTTGGTTAGGGGCCGACTGACTCAGGCCTGCCATATGAAGGTATCCACTGTGCGTCCACCACCATTGGTGTGAGTCGTGTCAGTAACTCTGGCTGGTAGGTGGCGTCGCGGCTACTGGGGATGTCAATGACACACCCTGATGCCAGGTGCGCGTCTGATGCCGTCTGACAGCGACCAGGCATGGTGCAGCGCGCTACCCACGATCTGAAATCGAATTTCATCGAAACTGATGATCAATCTGTGCTTGCCGACATCTGGTGGCGGGGAAACACGGATGTGGTCCAATCGGATCTGATCGCCGGCACCGATGGTGACTGACCGGCGATGAGTTGCGTGGGCGGCCAGTCAGTCAGGCAGCTGCCACAAGCAGGGCTGGGCCGGGTGACCGTTGCTGGGGTGATGAGAGGGCCTTGGCCGGTGGGCTAGGTCCTTCTGGCCGTCTTCTGGGATCCTTCGGGTCATCGCGTCGTGGGACCGAAATGCCCGCTGAGGCCCGTCCTATATCAACTGCGCTGTCACCGCGTGATACAGGACGGGTCTCGCTCTGCGTTAGAGGCGGCGCTGGACGCCTTCGATGAGATATGCCACGAGCAGGCAGAGGCCGCTGCGCCGGACTCCAAATTTGCGCCGTGCGTCAACAGCATTCAGCAGGCCCTTCCACTCCTCCAGCAACTGATCCCTGGTCGCGGTGTCGAACATGCTCAGATCCAGATCTTCCTCCAGTTCATCCTGGAGGTATGAGAAGACTGTCCCCGCCTCAATGTGCTTCACAACGACTTCAATGGTGATGTGATCGTACCGTCCCGTGTCAACTGCGCCGTTGATGGAGAACGCAAGAAACGTCAGGTTCGTGATGTGCATGGGTAGACCTTTGGCTGGAATTTCCGAGACGCATTGAATCAGGTGCTCCGTCAGAGCGCGAGGTACCTCGATTGTAGAACCGGGCGCTACAGGCGTTGCTGCAACATCTTGTTCAAACGTGGCTTAGTCCCGGGCGTTCCTCTCGACCAGATGGGGGCGTCGATCTTCACCACTTTTTTGGGCAGGGCACGGCTCGCGGTCCCTTGCCGATGCGACACGGGAAGTACACCCGGCGTGTCATCTGTGCTGCGATGTACGAGACGCCGGTCATGTCCAGATTGCGGAGGAAGCCTGTAGTGTCCCAGAAGTGGGGTCATTTCAGAACATGGGCTAGCTTCGCCTTGAGTGCGCTGATCCGCCTGGATACAGAGGCATGACCGTGGAGGCCAGATTCTCGGGCAATGGTTGAGGCGTTCTTGCCCATGCGGAGGGCAAGAACGAGCCGCCGCTCTTTCTGGTCGAGCATGGCGATCACGTCTCGGAACAGAACCTGGTCGTATGGTTCGTTCTCATCGAGATCGTAGGCGGGCGCATCATCGATGGTTTCAACGAGATCGACCTTGAGGCGTGCGCGCTTGGAGTAGAAGCTACGCTCGAAGTCTTCCTTGATCCAGGAATTTGCGTCTGAAAAATCTTCGTGCGCGCGATGGGAGTGAAGAAGCTCGATCAGCGGATCAAGTGATTCCATGACGCCGTCGCCATCCACCGCGCACCGGATGACATCCTCTCGCTCATTACTGTCGAATACATCCCAGATATCTCCACCCATCAGTGGACGATCCACCCTGAACTTATGCCGTTCTGCTTGGGGAATCGGAGCGAGGATGCGTTCGCGTAGAACGTCTACCGGCTTCCATGAATCCTCTTCGTGATCTGTCGGCTCGAAGTAGGTGTCGCGACGATCCAGTGCAAGACGATAAATGCGATGTGCCCAGAACCTGGTGTCTCCCGCAAGCAGGCGCAGCGGCGATTTCGCTGAGAATGCGTTCACTCCAAGTCGAGCGCGTGGCGATAGAACCGACCACACATGCTGAGAGAACGCGGCACGGGCACGCGAGCCGTATCCTGAATCCAGGGAGCGATGGCCGAATATCAAGTTCATGACTGTTCGGCGGCGCTCCAGATTGTGCTGCTGAAGCAGGGCGTCCGGAAGCAAACCTGCCAGCATTACATCCAATTCTGAGGTTCCATCGCACGTTGGAACCAGGATCATGTTTGGATTCCGGCGATCCTCGAGGCACGGGATCGATGCCTTGAGGCCATCCATTGCCTCGCTGGATCTGAGGAATCCGGCCCGCTGCGTCGAGTTCCACTCATGGATATGGGCAGTCTGCTCGAGCCCTAAAGCTTTCGACCCACCCATGAAGATCAGTTCAAGTGGACCGTGATCCCACCGATCGACCTGGGTGACCTCAGCTTGGTAGAAGTGGGCATTGGAAATGTGTCGCATAGCTACCTCGGATAGGGGTTACCTATATCCGGCACCAGAAAGCTGAATTGTGACTTGGCCTTCGTTTCCAGCAGTCCCAGCTGGACGCCTTGTTCAGATGTTCGCATACACGTGGTCCACGGCCAGGCTTCATGCAAGCTTTGGCGATCCCGGGTGGATTGAGAAAGGGTTGGAGCAGGTTCGCCTAGAGGGAAGGCCGGGGACCGGGTGTGATCCCGGGCGCTCTTCATCGGGCCTAGGCCACTAGCATGCCCTGAAGGCGCGGTTGCGGCATTGATGAGGTTCGCGCCGGGAGGCGGTGCCTAGTCGGAGGTGCGCAACGAAACATTAACGATCAAGCGCCTCTCGCTTGTTGGGAGATTGCTCTCCAGAAAGTAGCTTAAGCGCCCTCAGGGCGTACTGCTGTTGCCGTAGCGATCTGCCGGCGTACGGTGGCGGCATAGTGCCGGCCGTGAGGCCGGGCACAGTAGCTGGCTCTTGGGAGAACCACCTGCATATTGCAGGATTCGGACCCTACTAGGTCTTTACACCTAAGGCCTTCATTGACTCCGCCTGCTCCTGCTTGGGCTGCTGCAGTAGTGCTTTCAGAGATGAGAGCAATGCCGGGTCTTGAACCAGCGCAGGAATCAGAGTGGCCAGCGTATCGCGCTGGCCCTCGTCGGCTTGGGACAGAGCAAGGATCGCGTCAGCCATCGGTGCGTCAGTGGCCAGCAGGTAGGACACCGGGACATCCAGAATCTGAGCCAGCACCCCAAGGTTATCGAATCCGATGGCCGTGACCTGGTGCTCGTAGCGGTTGATCCGCGAAGAACCCTTCTCTTTACCGAGACCCATGCGATCTCCAAGGGCGCGCTGGCTCAGGCCGCGCAGTTGCCGCGCTTGGGCCAAACGAGCAGCGAAGAGAGCGCGGGGTGAGGTCTCGGGCACCGGTTAATGGGTATGCAAAGGTCCTCGGAATCATGACAAAGCCTCTATCGCCGTGGCAGACTCTATCTCGCAGATAGAGGTGCCAGTCAAGTGATCCCGCCGAGCGTGCGGTAGCTCCACGACTCGAGCCACGGAAGGCGTTTTGGCCATTCACACAACAAAGGAGCAACTCCACATGGGAACCGTCATCTACAACCTGGTAATGGCTTTCTTCCTCATCCCTCTGACCATTCGGGCCTATCTAAGCCTGAAGAATGGTCGTCTGCCCTTGCCTCACTTCCAGAACAACATCGTCGTCAACCGCATCAAGCTGCAGAAGGCCATCGGGATCCTGTCCCCGATCATCTTCTGGGTCTTCCACATCGCCTGGGTGATGTGGAACCTCTCAATCGATGCATGGCTGGGTGCTGCCACTGCCGTCGTCTACATGGTTG
>NZ_QAIJ01000041.1:21045-24836 GCF_003060985.1 Stenotrophomonas sp. HMWF023 | reverse complement strand
GTCGGGACGCGGTCGCATCGTCGCCGACGAGCGCACCAACACACTGATGATCAGCGACATTCCGAAGAAGATCGCGCGCATGCGCGAGTTGATCAGCGTCATCGACCGCCCGGTCGACCAGGTACTGATCGAAGCACGCATCGTCATCGCCACCGACACGTTCGCGCGCGAGCTGGGTGCCAAGTTCGGCATCAGCGGCAGCCGCGACAACGTGTATTTCAGTGGTGACCTGGAGGCCAACGCCAAGACCCGGCAGTCACAGGTGGACACCGCCAGCACCAACGCGAAGGCCGAGCGCGACTGGATCGCCGGTGGCCGTGTGGGCCCGCCGCCGGTTTCGGTCGGTTCGGCCATCACCCGTGGCCTGAACTGGAACCTGCCGGTGGCAACGGCCAGCAATCCAGGTTCGCTGGCGCTGTCGATCCTCAATGCCGGCTATCTGCTTGACGTGGAATTGTCCGCCATGCAGGAAGAGTCGCGCGGTGAAGTGATTTCCAACCCGCGGGTGGTCACCACCAATCAGCGCGAGGCGCTGATCAAGCAGGGCAAGGAAATCGGCTATGTCACCATCAGCGGTGGTGGCGCCGGCGGTGTAGCCACCCCGAACGTCCAGTTCAAGGAAGTGGTGCTGGAGCTGAAGGTCACACCGACCATCACCAACGACAACCGCGTATTCCTCAACATGGCGGTGAAGAAGGACGAGGTCGATCAGCTGATCCAGCTGCAGGGCTACGGTACGGTGCCGTCCATCAACCGCCGCGAGGTCAATACCGCCGTGCTGGTGGAAGATGGCCAGACCGTGGTGATCGGTGGCGTGTATGAGTTCACCGACCGCAACAGTGTCAGCAAGGTGCCGTTCCTGGGCGACGTGCCGTTCCTCGGCAACCTGTTCAAGAAGCGCGGTCGCAACAAGGACAAGGCCGAACTGCTGGTGTTCGTGACCCCGAAGGTCCTGCGCGTGGCGCGCCAGAACTGAGGCGCCGCAACCGCTGTATCCGACCGGGGCCGCCATGTGCGGCCCCGCGTCGTTTGCGCCAGTAGATCCACGCCATGCGTGGATGGGTGCAATGGATCCGCGCCATGTCCCCCAAGTAGATCCACGCCCTGCGTGGATGCTGTTCAGCCGTTCTTGATGCCAGCAGCCGGACGGCCTGCGATGATGTGGGGAACCCGAGCCATCCTGCGCCGGTCAAAGGCCCCCATGAACCTGCCTCCGCCGATGCCCGAATCCGTTTCTCCGCCGCCTGCCCCCGTCACCTCGCGCCTGCATGCGGCCTTCAGCGACCTGCGAGATGCACTGTCGGCCGAGATCGTTGGTCAGGCGGCGCTGGTCGAACGCCTTCTGATCGCCTTGCTGGCCGATGGCCACCTGCTGGTGGAAGGTGCACCGGGCCTGGCCAAGACCACGGCCATCCGGGCCTTGGCGGCGCGGCTGGAAGCAGACTTCGCACGTGTGCAGTTCACCCCGGACCTGCTGCCTTCCGACCTGACCGGCACCGAGATCTGGCGCCCGCAGGAAGGGCGTTTCGAGTTCGTGCCGGGGCCGATCTTCCATCCGATCCTGCTGGCCGATGAAATCAACCGTGCGCCGGCCAAAGTGCAGTCCGCGCTGTTGGAAGCCATGGGTGAACGCCAGGTCACCGTCGGCCGTCACACCTACGCGCTGCCGTCGCTGTTCCTGGTGATGGCCACGCAGAACCCGATCGAGCAGGAAGGCACGTTCCCGTTGCCGGAAGCGCAGCTGGATCGTTTCCTGATGCACGTACGCATTGGTTATCCGGACCAGGCGGCCGAGTCGGAGATCCTGCGACTGGCCCGCGAGCGTGCCCGGGGCGCGCTTGGCGAGGCCGCAGCGGCGCCGGAAAAGCTGCCGATGCAGGATGTCTTCGATGCGCGCCGCGAGGTGTTGGAACTGCACATGGCCCCTGCGCTTGAGCGCTATCTGATCGAGCTGGTGCTGGCCTCGCGCGATCCTTCGCGCTACGAGGCCTCGCTGGCGCGCCGCATCGCTTGGGGCGCCAGCCCTCGTGGCTCCATCGCACTGGAACGGTGCGCACGGGCGCGGGCGTGGTTGGCTGGGCGTGATTTCGTCACCCCCGACGACGTGCGTGCCGTGGCCGCCGATGTGCTGCGCCACCGGGTCCTGCCCAGCTATGAAGCCGTTGCCGAAGGGTGGGATGGTGAGCGCCTGGTGCAGGAGCTGCTGGCCCGGGTACCGGCACCCTGAGTGCGCGCATGACCGGCACGACCAACGGACCTGCTCCGGGAACCAGCGAAGGCGATGGTCTGCGACCGCAGCTGGCCGAGCTGGTGGCATTGCGCCGCCTGGCACAGCGTCCGCCGCCGCCTCGTCGAGGGCGCGCGGGCAGCGCAGGCCAGGCACCTTCACCACTGCGTGGGCGCGGCATGGAATATGCCGAATCACGCGAGTATGTGGCGGGCGACGACGCGCGCCACATCGACTGGCGCGTCACTGCGCGCACCGGTCGCACGCACACCAAACTGTTCCAGGCAGAGCGCGAACGGGTCACCCTGATCGTTGCCGATACGTCGCCTGCGCTGTATTTCGGTACCCGTGTGCGCTTCAAGTCGGTGCAGGCGGCGCGCGCGGGTGCAGTCGCGGCATGGTCCGCACAGCGTCGCGGCGACCGCATCGGTGCATTGCGCGGCAGTGATCGTGAAGCGCCGATCGCGCCGGCCGGCGGTGCCCGCGGCGTACTGCGCGTACTAGATGCACTCACGCGCTGGTACGCGCAGCCACCCGCCGATGACCTCGGCCTGGAGCGCGCGCTGGACCATGCCGGGCGGGTGCTGCGGCCCGGCGCGCGGATGCTGGTGCTGGCCGATCCGCAGCAGGCGCTTCGCATTCCGCCAGCGCGCTGGAGCGCACTGGCCCAGCACCATGACCTGAGTCTGCTGCTGCTGGTCGATCCGCTGGAGCTGCAGCCGCCGGCGGCCCCCTTGCAGTTTCTCGCCGCACAGCAGCGCATCGGCCTGGACCTGCGCCGCAGCGATGTGCAGGCGCACTGGCAAGCGCATTTTGTTGAACCCCTGCAGCAGCTGCGCGGCCAGCTTGCCGCGCGTCGCGTCTATGTGCAGGTGCTTTCCACTGATGCAGCCAGCGACGCCTGGCTGGCGCAGGCACCAACGGAGGTGCCGGCATGAGTGCCTCCCTGCCACTGCGTGATGTGCAGTTGCCAGCCTCGCCAGCGTGGTGGCCACCCGCACCCGGCTGGCTGATGCTGATCGCACTGGTTCTGCTGTTGCTGGCAATCGTTGCTGCGCTGGCCTGGCGTCGGCGCCGCCGACGCCAACAGTGGATGCGTGTGTTCGATCAGGAGATTGCGGCAGTGAACGGCGCGCCGTCGGAACTGGCAGCCATCGCCAGCCTGCTGCGGCGTGCGGCGCGTCAGGCACGCCCCGGCAGCGAAGCACTGCGCGATGACGCGTGGTGGCAGTACGTCGATCCCAAGGACACCCTGCCGCCTGCGCAGCGCAATCTGTTGGTCGAGGGTGCCTATCGTCCTCACGTGGATGCCGCTGCCGTGGCCGACGTGCGCGCGTGGGCGCGGGCGCGTTACTTGGCGTTGCTGCAGGAGCGCCGTCGATGAGCACGCTGGCAGCTTACTGGCCCTGGCCGGATCTGCAGCTGGCGTGGCCGCTGGCACTGCTGGCACTGCCGTTGCCGATCCTGATGTACGCGTGGAAACGTCGTGCCGACCCGGGCGCCGCGCTGCGCGTGCCCTACGCCGCTGCCGAACTGGAAGCACTGGCCGGTGGCGGCCGCATCG
>NZ_QAIJ01000041.1:3941-21035 GCF_003060985.1 Stenotrophomonas sp. HMWF023 | reverse complement strand
CCGCCACAGGAAGGTCGGCAGATGATGCTGGCGATGGACGTGTCCGGCAGCATGAGCGAGCCGGACATGGTGCTTGGCGCACAGCCAGTGGAGCGCCTGACCGCTGCCAAGGCGGTGTTGGCCGATTTCCTCGACCGTCGTGCCGGTGATCGCGTCGGCCTGCTGGTGTTCGGCGACCGTGCCTACACGCTCACGCCGTTGACTGCGGATCTGTCCAGCGTGCGCGATCAACTGCGCGACAGCGTGGTCGGTCTGGCCGGGCGCGAGACGGCCATTGGTGATGCCATCGCGCTGGCGGTCAAACGCCTGCGCAACCAGCCCGAAGGGCAGCGTGTACTGATCCTGCTGACCGACGGCGTCAGCAACGCCGGTGTGCTGGAACCCCTGCGCGCTGCCGAGCTGGCACGTGCCGAAGGCGTGCGCGTGCACACCGTGGCCTTTGGCAGCGACGGCAGTGCGCGGTTCTTCGGCATTCCCGTGGCCGCTGATCGCGACCCGGTGGACGAGGCAACGTTGCGCAGGATCGCCGAGATGACCGGAGGCCGCTTCTTCCGTGCGCGTGACACCGACCAGCTGGTCGGCATCTATGCCGAGCTGGACAGGCTGGAGCCGATCGCCGCGAAGGGACCGACACTGCGTCCGCGCAACGAGCGCTATGCATGGCCGCTGGCTGTCGCGTTGCTGCTGGGCGCGTTGGCGTGGGTATGGCCGGAGCGCCGCCGATGAGCGCCACCTTCCTGAAGATGCCCGACTGGAGCGCGTTCGACTTGAGCACGTTCGATTGGAGCGCGCTGCATTTCCTGCGCCCGGACTGGTTGTGGATGCTGGCGGCACTGCCGCTGATCGTGGCGGTGGCCGTATACCGGCAACGGCGCGGCGATGCCTGGCGGCAGGCGGTCGATGCCCACCTGTTGTCGCACTTGCTGGCTGGCGAGGGAAAGCGACGCGCGCGCCTGCCATGGGCGTTGCTGCTGGGCTGGACCGTGGCTGCACTGGCGATGGCTGGCCCCAGCTGGCGGCAGCAGGCGCAGCCGGTCTATCAGGCCAGCGCACCGCTGGTGGTGGTGCTGGATCTGTCCAGCCGCATCACCGCGACCGACCTGCCACCCTCGCGCCTGCTGCAGGCGCGGGCAAAAATCGGCGCGTTGCTGCGCGCCCGTCAAGGCGGGCAGGTGGGTCTGGTGGTGTATGCCGAAGATGCCTATACCGTGGCGCCATTGACCGACGACGCTGCAAACGTGGCGCTGTACCTGGATGCGCTGGCGCCGGAGGTGATGCCGCGTGATGGCCAGCGCGCTGATCGTGGCATCGACTGGGCGGTCCGGTTGCTGCGGCAGACCGGTGCCCTGCGCGGCCAGATTCTCCTGGTCAGCGACCAGGCTGACAGCGAAGCGATGCTTGCGGCAACGCAGGCGCGTGGTCTCGGCCTGCAGGTGTCGGTGCTGGGCCTGGGCACGCCGTCCGGCGCCGCGTATCGCGATGGTCAAGGCCAGATCGCTCAGGCCGCGCTGGATGAAACCAGCCTGCGTGCCGTCGCCACTGCAGGCGGCGGGCGTTACCAGCGCATCGCCAGCGATGATCGCGATCTGCAGGCACTGGACGTGCTGGATGCCAGCGATGGCGGCGCACTGGAGCGGCCCGGGCAGGCCCGGCAATGGCAGGACGAAGGCTATTGGTTGTTGCCGCCGGTGATGCTGCTGGCACTGCTGGCGTTCCGCCGCCGTGCGGTGCTGGCGGCGGTGCTGGCCGTGGGTCTTCTGCCCTTGAGCGGGCAATTGCAGGCACAGCCGCGCGCGCCGACAGCTGCACCGACACCTGCACCGGCAGCGGGCACGTTGTGGGAACGTGCCGACCAGCGTGAGCATGCGCGCCTGGCTGCGGGTGTGCAGGCCTACCGTCAAGGTGATTTCGCTACCGCCCGCAAGCAGTTCGAAGGCATCGACAGCGACGCTGGCTGGTACAACCTCGGTAACGTGCTTGCCCGTCAGGGCGACTACGACGGCGCCATTGCCGCGTACGACAAGGCCCTGACGCGCCACCCGCAGATGGCCGACGCCGTCGCCAACCGTGCCGTGGTCGACGCCGCGCGCAAGCGCAAGCCGCCGTCGAACAACAGCCAGGGGCAGGGCAAGGGGCAGCAGAAGCCGCAGCAGGGCCAGCAGCAGAACCAGCAGGGCCAACAAGGTCAGCAAGGTCAGCAAGGTCAGCAAGGTC
The DNA here is from genome assembly GCF_003060985.1 of Stenotrophomonas sp. HMWF023. NCBI lineage: Bacteria > Pseudomonadati > Pseudomonadota > Gammaproteobacteria > Lysobacterales > Lysobacteraceae > Stenotrophomonas > Stenotrophomonas sp. HMWF023. Next base: position 18,821 of record NZ_QAIJ01000041.1, on the reverse strand, counting down.
AGCAAGGTCAGCAGAATCAGCCGCAGCAAGGCCAGCAGAATCCGCAACAGGGCCAGCAAGGCCAGCAGCAACCGCAGGGCCAGAAGGGCCAGCAGAACCCGACGTCTGCAGGCTCCGGCCAGCAGGGTGCGAAGCAGGAGCCACCGCAGGCAGCCGACGCGCAGGCCCAGGCGCAGGCCGATGCCCAGCAGCGTCAGCGCATGCAGCAGGCCCTGCAGCAGGCGCGCGCTGGTGAAGCCGGCAAGACGGCAGTGCGCGGCGATGGCGGCACGCCGCAACAGCGCGAGGAACAGCAGGCCGTGGAGGCCTGGATGCGGCGCGTACCGGATGATCCGGGGGCATTGCTGCGGGCCAAGTTCCAGTTGGAAAACGAACGTAGAAAGAGGGAAGGGCGATGACAGGCATGGCGAGCAGGCAATTCCGGTGGGCTCTGCCTGTGCTGGCGATGCTGCTGCTGTGGCTGCCGATGGTGGCCATGGCGCAGACGCGCGCCTGGCTGGAACAGGACAGCATCGCCGCCGGTGATGCGGTCACCCTGCACATCGAGACCGACGAAGGTGCACCGGACTATGCACCGTTGAATGCTGATTTCGCGCTCAGCGCGCAGAGCAGCAATCGCCAGGTGCAGTGGAGCAACGGCGGCGTCCAGCAGCGCAACCTCTATACGGTTGCGCTGACGCCGCGCCGCACCGGTACGCTGCAGGTGCCCTCGTTGCAGGTCGGCAGTGCACGCACCGCTCCCCTGTCGCTGCAGGTCACTGATGCAGTGGTGGCGACCCCGCAGAGCAATGCCACCGCCTTCATCGAAACCGAGGTGGATGACCCGACGCCCTATGTGCAGCAGAGCGTGGGCGTGGTGGTCAGGCTGTACTTCGCCTCGCAGCTGGCATCGGGTGAACTGGTGCTCGACACCCCCAGTGGCGCTTCGCTGCAGCGGGTGGGGGAGGATCGCAGCGACGTGCGCCAGGTCAATGGGCGTCGCTACAACGTGGTCGAACGTCGCTTCCTGCTGATTCCCGAGCGCAGCGGTGCGTTGCGTGTGCCTGGCGCGCGCTTCACCGGCCGCAGTGCCGGGGGCTTCTTCGATGACTTCTTCGGCAGCGGTGGCGATGGCCGCATGAATGCTGTCGGTGCCGAACGCACGCTGCAGGTGCAGGCACAACCGGCGCAGGCCGTGCAGCCGTGGTTGCCCCTGTACAGCCTGCAGCTGCGCTACACCACGGCACCCAGCAGTGCGCGCACGGGCGAAGCGGCCACCGTGATGGTCGAAGCAATCGCCAACGGCGCTACCCGGGCCCAGTTCACCGATCTGCCCGTGCCCGACCTCGGCGACGCCGCGCAGGTGTTCGCCGAACCGGCCCAGTACGAGGAGACCTTCAACGGCAGCACGCCACGCCTGAAGATCACCCGTCGCTATTCGATCGTGCCGCGGCAGGTTGGATCGCTGCGTGTGCCGGGGCCGCGCGTGGCGTGGTGGAATGTGGACAGCGGCAGTGCCCAGCAGGCCAGCCTGCCGGATCTGGAGCTGGCTGTGGCCGCAGGCCGGGCCGGCGCGCCCGTGGCACAACCGATCGATACCGATGCCGCGCTGCCGGAAGACGCCGCGCCCGCCGTTGCATCCTCTCTTGCACCGACCGCAGCCGGCACCCGGCCGTGGCCGTGGATGGCCGCCGCCGCAGGTCTGGCCGTGCTGTGGCTGTTGACCCTGGCATGGGGATGGCGACGTGGGCGCCATGCGGTCGCCCATGCCCGCCCGGTTCTCCGCATTGGGGCAATCGCACCTGCGACGTCGTCGCGTGCCAGTGTGGCCGAGCTGCGCCGGGCCATCGATGGCGAGGGCTTCGACCAAGTGGAGGCGCTGCTGTGTTCGATGGCGGGCGTGGAGCGCCTGGAACAGGTGATCGAGCGCCTGGCCGATCCGGCCCAGCGGCAGACCCTGCAGGCGTTGCAGCAGGCGCGCTGGGGCGGGATGGGCGATGTCACCGCGCTGCGGGCCCGTCTGCGCGAAAGCTTCCGTGACGGACCGCACTGGTCGGCCGCCAGCGGCGCCGTCGACACTGGGCTGCCGCCGCTGTATCCGCCGCGGCAACCCTGAACCGGCGCGGCTTGCGCGCTTTGTTAGAGTAGATTCATTTTTCGAGGAATCCCGCGCATGACAGCAGCTGCTGCCGACAAGAAGAAGTTGCCCCTGCATTGGAAGATGGGCATCGGCTTTGCGATCGGCCTGGTCCTGGGACTGATCGTGCATGCCCTGGGCGGCAGCATCGAAGGCCTGCAGACCGGTGCCAAGTGGGTAATGGACTACGTCACCACCCCGGCTTCGGGCCTGTTCCTCAACCTGATCTTCATGCTGATCGTGCCGCTGATCTTCTCGGCGCTGATCATGGGCGTATCGGAGATGGGCGACATCCGCGCCCTTGGCCGCATCGGCTGGAAGACGTTGGCCTACACCGTGCTGCTGTCCGGCATCGCAGTGGGTATCGGCCTGGTGCTGGTCAACCTGCTCAAGCCCGGTGCCGGCGTCGACCCGCAGGTGGCCGCGCTGATGCTGTCGGAGAACGCCGAGCGCAGCAAGGAAATCGTGGCTGGCATCCATGGCACGCCGAAGGGCATGGACATGCTGCTGTCGATCGTGCCGAGCAACGTGCTGCAGGCCGCTTCGGACAATGGCGCGATCCTGTCGCTGATGTTCTTCGCGCTGATGTTCGGTATCGGCATGGTGCTGACCGACGAGGCGAAGGTGGCCCCGCTGCGTCGCGCCATCGAAGGCGTGTTCGAAATCTCGATGACGCTGATCAACCTGGTCATCCGCCTGGCGCCGTATGCCGTGGCCTGCTTCATGTTCAACCTGGCCGCGCTGTTCGGCTTCGACCTGATCATCCGCCTGGGTGCCTACGTGGGCGTGGTGGTGCTGGCGTTGGGCCTGCACATGGTGGTGACCTACGGCACCGCGGTATGGCTGTCGGGGCGTTCGCCGCTGGCGTTCTTCCGCCAGACCCAGGAGGCCACGGTGATGGCCTTCTCCACCGCCTCCAGCAACGCAACCCTGCCGACCGCGCTGCGCGTGGCCGACCAGATGGGCCTGCCGCAGCGCGTGTCGCGCTTCGTGCTGACCGTGGGCGCCACCGCCAACCAGAACGGCACCGCGTTGTTCGAGGGCGTGACGGTGATCTTCCTGGCCCAGTTCTTCGGTGTCGACCTGAGCATCGGCCAGCAGGTCATGGTGATGGCGGTCTGCATCCTTGGTGGTATCGGTACCGCCGGTGTGCCGTCCGGCTCGCTGCCGGTGGTGGCGATGATCTGTGCGATGGTCGGCGTCAATCCGCTGGGCATCGGCCTGATCCTGGGCGTGAACCACTTCCTGGACATGTGCCGCACCGCGCTGAACGTGACCGGCGACCTGGCCCTGACCACCCTGGTGGCCAAGGGCGAAGCCGCGGACACCCCGGCCGAGATCGCTGCCGCCGCGGCCCGTCTGGACAACTGACCCAGGCAATACCTGATCGGGGTCGGAGCCCTTTCCGCAGGAAAGGGCTCCGACCCCTTTTCATATGCGGAATCCAGCGGAAATCATGAAGTTGCCGGCCAGCGGCCGGCACTGCCGCCTTGTTGGCCTGACCCCACCCGGCGTCTGTGGGACAATAGGCCGCCCGCAGTTCCGCGGCCGCCTCCCGATTCCGACAGAACCATGACGCAGCCTACCCGTCGCCAGTTGGCCAACGCCATCCGCTTCCTTGCCGCCGATGCGGTTGAAACCGCAAAGTCCGGCCACCCCGGCATGCCCATGGGCATGGCCGACATCGCCGAAGTCCTCTGGAATGACTACCACCGTCACAACCCGAACAACCCGCAGTGGTTCAACCGCGACCGCTTCGTGCTGTCCAACGGCCACGGCTCGATGCTGCAGTACGCGCTGCTGCACCTGAGCGGCTATGACCTGCCGATCGAGCAGCTGAAGGCGTTCCGCCAGCTGGGCAGCCACACCGCTGGCCATCCGGAGCGTCACGAGACCCCGGGCGTGGAGACCACCACCGGTCCGCTGGGCCAGGGTTTCGCCAACGCCGTCGGTTTTGCCTTGGCCGAGAAGCTGCTGGCACAGCGCTTCAACCGCCCGGAGCTGGAAATCGTCGACCACCGCACCTGGGTATTCATGGGCGATGGCTGCCTGATGGAAGGCATTTCCCACGAAGCCGCCTCGCTGGCCGGCACCTGGGGCCTGCACAAGCTGGTCTGCTTCTGGGATGACAACCACATCTCCATCGACGGCAACGTCGAGGGCTGGTTCACCGACAACACCCCAGAGCGTTTCGAGGCCTATGGCTGGAACGTGGTGCGTGGCGTCGATGGCCACGATCCGGAGAGCATCAAGGCCGGTATCGAAGCGGCCCTGTCGCAGGACGGCAAGCCGACCCTGATCTGCTGCCGCACCACGATCGGTTTTGGTTCGCCGAACAAGGCCGGCAAGGAATCCAGCCACGGCGCACCGCTGGGCAAGGACGAGCTGGAAGCCACCCGCAAGGCGCTGGACTGGAATTACGGCCCGTTCGAGATTCCGGAAGAGATCTACGCCGGCTGGCGTGCCGGCGGTACCGGCACCCTGCGTCAGGCCGAGTGGGAGCAGCAGTTCGACAAGTACGCTGCGCAGTACCCGGCTGAAGCCGCTGAACTGACCCGTCGCTCGCATGGTGATCTGCCGGCCGACTTCGTTGCCAAGGCCGATGCCTACATCGCCCAGGTTGCCGCCGAAGGCCAGACCATTGCGTCGCGCAAGGCGTCGCAGCTGGCCATCGAAGCCTTCGCACCGTTGCTGCCGGAAATCGTTGGTGGTTCGGCCGACCTGGCGCACTCGAACCTGACCCTGTGGAAGGGCAGCAAGTCCGTCGCCACCGACGATGCCAATGCCAACTACGTGTACTACGGTGTGCGCGAGTTCGGCATGACCGCGATCGCCAATGGCCTGGCCCTGCACGGTGGTTTCATTCCGTTCGACGCCACCTTCCTGGTGTTCAGCGATTACGCCCGCAATGCCGTGCGCATGAGCGCGCTGATCCCGGCCCACGCCATCCACGTCTACACCCACGACTCAATCGGCCTGGGCGAAGACGGCCCGACCCACCAGCCGGTGGAGCATCTGGCCTCGCTGCGCTACATCCCGAACAACGACGTGTGGCGTCCGTGCGACGCGGTCGAGTCGGCCGTGAGCTGGAAGGCTGCGATCACCCGCCAGGACGGCCCGAGCTGCCTGGTGTTCAGCCGCCAGAACCTGCCGCACCAGCCGCGCGACGCCGAGCAGATCGCACAGATCGAGCGTGGCGGCTATGTGCTGGCCGATGCTGCCGGCACCCCGGACGTGATCCTGATCGCGACCGGTTCGGAAGTCTCGCTGGCGACCGAAGCGAAGGCGCAGCTGGATGCGGCCGGCCTGAAGACCCGCGTGGTCTCGATGCCGTCCACCGATGTGTTCCTGCGCCAGGATGCGGCCTACCGCGAATCGGTACTGCCGAACGCCGTGCGCAAGCGCGTGGCGATCGAAGCCGGTATCACCGGCTTCTGGCGCCAGTTCGTCGGCCTGGACGGTGCAGTGATCGGTATCGACACCTTCGGTGCTTCGGCCCCGGCCGACAAGCTGTACCAGCACTTCGGCATCACCACTGCACACGTGGTGGAAGCAGCCAAGGCGCTGTAAGCCGCGCTGCAATGGAATACGGAAAAGGCCGGCGAAAGCCGGCCTTTTCTTTGCCTGTCAGGCGGTGCGTGCCAGGGCCAGCCTCAACAACCGTGCATTGAGCCGTTCGCCGAAGTCCTTGGGCGACTGCAGTTCCATCCGCTGCAGGTACACCGCGTCGCCATCACCTGCAGGCTGCCACAGCGCGGCCCACACGGTGCGCAGCTTGCTGCCGCGCGTCTGCGTGTTGGCCTTCAGCCAGCCCAGTGCCTTCACCAGCACCTGTTCGATCTCGGTGAAGTCGCTGCCCAGCGGGTAATCGGGCAGGGTGCCATCGTTGCGGAACGGCGCCAGCGCGGCCGCCAGTGCCTGCGGTGTATTGCGCTGCTGCCGCTGCGCATCAGGTTGTGCCGTTGCTGCCAGCTTGCGCGCCGCGAAGGCCTGCTGCAGCAGCGCGCCCTGGAATGGCGCCTCGGTGATTGCCGCCATCGCGTGCACACAGTCGTCGTCGGTCAGGCCGCGCACATCGGCGATGCCGTACTCGTTGAGATAGATGTCACGCAGGTGGCGCGGAATGGTCGTGTGCCCGTAGTTCCAGCGCACATTGGAGTCGCGCTGGCCCTTGTCATCGCGCGCGGCGCGGAACATCAATACGCTGCGGGCTTCCGGCAGCGCATGCGCCATCGCCACGAAGTTGTACTGGCCGCCCACACCGGAGACCACGCGTCCGTCTTCCAGTGCATCGGACACCGCTGCGCCCAGTGCGGTGGCCATCATGCAGGAGTTGAAAAAGCGGGCGTGCCGGCGCTGCAGGCGTTCCAGTGTTTCGTTGCCGCCGTACAACTGGTTGATCTCGCTGATGCGGCGCATACCGATCGCCCGGCATTCGTCCTCGGGCAGGGTGCGCAGCCATTCGTAGAATTCGGATGAGCCCAGGTAGAACGCGCCGTGCAGGTATTCGCCCTCCGCCTCCAGTGTGGCGTGGTCGATGGACAGCGTGCTGCCGTTCTCGATGCGCTGCATCAGCGCCAGGTCATCATGCACCTTGCGCTTGATCACGCCGGTCTGCACCAGCCGGCGGAAGCCCTCGTTGAGCATTTCGCTGCAGCCGTACAGGCCGATCTCGAACGGCTCCAGCCCGCCGATCTCCTGTACCAGCGGATGGCTGGCCAGTTGCGGGTCCAGCGCGTCCAACACGCGCCGGTAGCGCGCGTTGTCGGTGTGGCGCAGTACCAATGCGTGGCTGAGTGCATCGGCCAAGGTGCCGATGCCGATCTGCAGCGTGCCGCCGTCGCGCACCAGGGTGCTGGCATACAGGCCGATGGCGTAGTCGGCGTCGGCCACCGGTTGCCGTGGCAACCCGAACAACGCCGGATACGGCGGCGGCGGGGTGATGACCAGATCGAAGAAGGACACGTCGACCGTGGCCGTGCCGCCCAGATACGGCAACTGCGGATCGATCTCGGCGACCAGCAGCGGGCGCGGCAGGCCGCGCGCGGTCATCGCGTCCAGCGTGTCCTGGGTGATGTCGTTGTTGCAGGACAGCGAAAGGCGCCGGTCGTCCGGGCGCATCGCTACTTTCTGCACGATCACCTGCGGCGCGCGCTGGGCCACGGCGTCGGCAGCGTGGGTGTAGTTGAGGCTGGTGTAGCTGGACTGCGCCTGCCGCGAACCGAGCAGGGCACCGGACTGCATGTAGAACTCTTCCACCTGCACGTGCGCTGGCAATGCGTCGCGCGCGATCGCATCGGCATAGGCCAGGCGCGGGAAGCCTTCACCGAAATGGCGGGACGCGAACGGCGCCATGAAGCGCGCTTCCAGGCCGTCTCCCTTCGCCTGCGGCGGGTTCAACGACAGCGCGGTGTACAGCTGCAGCGGCCGCGACGGGTCCTGTTCCACACGCGCATACAGGGCGTTGAGCAGGCGGTGAGGTTTACCCAGCGCCAGCGGTGCACCGATCCGCAGCGGCCCATCCACGCGCGCGAACAGCCAGTCAACGGCGGCGTCGAGGTCGGTGAGGTGTTCGGTCATCCGGGGCGATCCTGCTTGGGGGGAGTGCTGGCATTACAGCATGTCGGGCTTGAACCGCCGTCGACGCGAGACTTCGGCGCCGGCCACCATGAACCGGCCGTCACCGCGATAGTGCACCGTCCGTGGCAGCTTCGGCCGCGGCGCCACGTGCGCGCGCACGATTTCCCAGATGAAGAGATTGCTCGATTCGACCTGGCTGTCGTCATGCAGGCGGCACTCGAAACTGGAATGGCACTGGCCCACCAGCGGTGCCCCCACGTCCCGTGACGGCACCGCATCCAGGCCGAACCGTTCGAACTTGTCCACGTCGCGGCCGCTGCAGTTGCCGATGTCGACCACGGTGTCCAGCAGTTCGACCCCCGGCACGTTGATCACGCACTCGCCGCTGCCGCGCGCCAGGCCGAAGCTGTGGTTCTCGTTCCACAGGTAGGTGGCCACCAGTGAGGGCGAAAAGCCCATCACCATGTGCCAGCCCATCGTCATCAGGTTGCGCTGGCCACGCCAGGCGGTGCTGACCAGCACGATCGGGCCGGGTTCGAGGAAGCGCCGCGCCTGTTCGACGGGGAAATCACGCTTGCGCAAGGGTTTCATGCCGGTACCTGCGATGGAGGTCTCCATGCTGGCGCAGGCGCGATGAAGTACGGGTCGAGAGCTTGACAGCAGGTTCGATTACGCGCGTAATCAAGTCGTCGATTACGGATGTAAACCATGACCCCGATCAGCGAAGCCGAGGCCGTAGTGATGGAGGTGCTGTGGCAGCAGGCACCGCGCACCGCCGATGAGGTCGTGGCGGCACTGGCCCACCGCAACTGGGCCGAACCGACCATCAAGACCCTGCTAAACCGATTGCTGACCAAGGGCGCGGTGGCGGCCGAGCGCGATGGCCGGCGCTATCTGTACCGGCCGCTGCTGCAGCGCCAGGCATGGGTGCAGGCGCAGAGCCAGGACTTCCTTGGGCGTGTGTTCGAAGGCCGGGTGGCGCCGCTGGTGGCGCATTTCAGCGAACGTGGGCAGCTCAGCGCACAGGACATCGCCGAACTGAAGAAGCTGATCCAGGAGCTGGATGATGAATGAGCTGCTCGACGGACTGTGGCGTGCCAGCTTGTGGCTGGCGCTGGGGGTAATTCTGCTGGCAACAGTGCGGCCGCTGCTGCTGCGGCTGGGTGGCGCTGGACTGGTGTATCGCAGCTGGTGGCTGCTGCCGCTGCTGCTGGCCGCGCTGCTGCTTCCCTTGCCGCAGGTCGCGCTGTTGCAGCATGTGCCGACCTTGCCGCTGAAGGTGGTGCCCGAACCAGGGGAAGGTCTGCCAACGGTGCCGCTGCAATGGCCCTTGCTTCTGTTGTTGGTGTGGGCGCTGGGCGCGGGCATTTGCCTGCTGCGCGACCTGCGCGCACAGCGCCGCTTCGAACGTGGCATGGGCGGCCTGCAGGCACGCGCCGATGGCAGCTGGCAGGCCAGTGGCGATCCCGGGCTGCCGGCGCTGGTGGGCCTGTGGCGGCCGCGCATTGTGGTCGGCCCCGATTTCGACCAGCAGTTCACCGCGCAGGAGCAGCGCCTGATCCTGCAGCACGAGCACAGCCATCGTCGCAATGGCGATCACTGGGCCAACGGCGCGCTGTTGCTGATGCGCGCGATGTTCTGGTTTCACCCGCTGCTGCCCTGGGCCGCACGTCGTTTCCTGCGTGACCAGGAACTGGCCTGCGATGCCCGCACCATTGCCTCGCAGCCAGCGCTGCGCGGCCTCTACGCCAGCACGCTGCTGAAGGCGCAGCTGGTCCACCCGGTTGCGCCAGCGGTCTGCCACTGGCGCAGCCAACCTGTGTTGAAGGAGCGTATCGCCATGTTGAAGCAGTCCAAGCGGAAGGCATTGCCGTGGGTGTCGGGTCAGGTGCTGGTGGTCGGGTTGTGCCTGGGGATGGGCGCGGTGGCGTGGGCCAGCCAGAGTGGCGCAATGGCGGTCGGCCCAACGGTGGCTGTCATGGAGCGGGAGATCCAGGTCGAGAAGATGCCGCCACCGAGCTACCCGAAGAGCGCGTTCGAGCAGAGCCAGACAGGCGTGGTGGTGCTCCGCGTCGACGTTGATGCGCACGGTGCTGTCAGCGATGTGCGTGTAGTGAGCGCCACCAATCCGGGCGTGTTCGAAGCGGTGTCGATTGCAGCAGCGCGAAGCTGGACCTACCGTCCGGCGCTGAAGAGCGGCAAGCCGGTGGCGGGCGCCGTGCGCATTCCGATCACCTTCGCCATGGATGAGAGCGATGAAGTGACGGAGACCGCCAGGTGATGCGCATCACGCTGCTGTTGGCGGCGGGGATGCTGGCGGGCTGCGCCACACAGGAACGGCTGACCACCGTCGATACCCGCAATGAGAGTGTCGGTCATCAGCGCCTGCATGCGGACGGGAAAGGCGGCAGTGGCCAGGTGCAGGCGTACACGCTGGGAGCGACCGAAGGCTATCGGATGCCGCAACTGTATGCGGCGCCGGATCCGCAGATCGGTGATCGTGACCCGCGCACCGAGCTTGCGCCGACCACGATCTGCCTGCAGGTGGTGATCGATGCCGACGGCGCTGTCGAGCGAAGCCTGGCGCTGGTCGACCGCAGCGAATGCGCTGCAGGCGCGGCGAGCGAGAATGCGCCTCTGCTGCAGGCGGCGCAGGAGGCGGTGGCGATGTGGAAGTACTCACCCGCCGCCGTCTGCCACTTCGCACCGGGCAAGGTGCCGAGCGACCGTGGCGACTGCGAAGGCGCCGAGCGCGTTGAGCCAGTGCCGGTGAGCCTGCTGTATGCCTTCACCTTCGAGATCGTGAAGGGCCAGCATGTGGTGCGCACGCAGGGCAAATGACGCCACGTCATTCCCGCCGCGATGAAGCGACCGTGCGGCCCCTACGCACCGCCCCGGATGTTCGCCTTCACCGCCGGCTGCATCAGCGTTGGCTCTGCCAGGGTCGCATCACGCGCCTGACGCACGCTGACAAATTCGGCTTCGCCCACGCCGTCATGCACGTGGATGTTGTGCGCGCGCTGTTCACCAATGGTGGTTTCGTTGGCGAAATCGCGTCCGCCCGGGCCATAGTCGTGGCAGACGAAAACGCGGGTGGCATCAGGCAGGGCAAGCAGACGCTGGATCGAGCGGTACAGCTGCGCGGCATCTCCGCCGGGGAAATCGCAGCGTGCGGTGCCGCCATCGGGCATGAACAGCGAATCGCCGGTGAAGACAGCATCGTCGATCAGATAGGCGATGCTGTCGCTGGTGTGGCCGGGTACGGCGATGATGCGCCCCTGCAACTCACCCAGTGCAAAGGTCTCGCCATCGGCGAACAGATGATCGAAGACCGCATGTTCATCGGGCAGCTGCGGGCCATAGCGCGGTGCGAACGTGGCCTGCACCGCGCGGATGCCTTCGCCGATGGCCAACGTCGCCTGCGGGAACCGCTGCTTCAGTCGACGCCCCGCCGACACGTGGTCGGCATGGGCATGGGTTTCCAGCAGCCAGCGCACGTGCAGCTGCTGCTGCGCGATGGCATCGAGCATCGCGCGCACCGGCGATTCGCTGCTGGCGTCGGTATCCGGGTCGTAATCCAGTACCGGGTCGATCAGCGCGGCCTCCCTGCTGGCCGGGTCGCTGACCAGGTAGCTGAAGGTATTGCTGTCACGGTGGAAGAACGATTGCACCTGGACCGACATCGGATACTCCTCAGCGTGTGGCGAGCACGCGGTTCAGCAACTGCGCCAGATTCTCACCCGCCAGTCGCAGCTGCGCTTCGGCCACAGGCCGGTAACGCGTGGTGTAGTCGTCGCCGATCTTACGCGAGGCAGGGTAAACGCCCGGTTGCACGGAAATGCGGCAGCTGGTTTCAGCCCAGCTGACGGGATCACGCTGCGGGTTGGACTGGCGTGCCAGCTTCGGCGCCGGCAGCGCGCGCAGCACCGGCAGGTAGCCGGCATCGTCGACCTTGCGGGTATTGAGCATGCCGCTGTCCCACAGCGAGTGCAGGTTGGTACCGCGGTTGCCGAACTGCAGCTGGAAATCGTTGCCGCCCTTGTCATGGCCGTAGCCGGCGTGCATCGGCTGATGGATGTCGCCGACCAGGTGCACGACGAACTTCAGCGCCTGCAGGCGCTCGCCATCGGTCAGGCTGCGGTCGCCGAGGATCGCGCTCTGCGCCTTCAGCGCTTCGACGATGCAGTTGCCGCTCTTGCAGTGCTTCGGCGCCTCGTAATGGCAGCCATCTTCGGCGATGTTGACGTAGTGCCAGCCGGCCGAGCGACGGCCCAGGCCGGGGTCCTTGGCACGCAGCTGGTCGGCCCAGGGCGCGATGCTGGCGAGGGTGGCGCCGGGTTCGGTGGCCAGCAGGCGATCAACCTCGGTGCGTGCGGTCGGGTTGAGGCGGCTGTCGGCGACTTCGGCGACCAGGCGGTGGCCTTGCGCGCCCCAGGCGTGCGCGGGTGCGGACAGGGTCAGCAGGGCCGGCGCGAGGGCGGCGGCGAGGAACAGGGAGTGCAGTGCTTTCATCCGCTCATTCTAGCCAGCGGGGGAGATGGGTGGTTGACGGAAAGCGGCGCGTTCATTGTCGTCGGGGCGTGTGCGGCCGGGGCAGGCAGTGCGGGACACGCCGTAAACCCATCCACGGGGGCTCGAGGGCGCCATCCATGGCGCCAACGGTGCCCCGGCCGCACACCTCCAACATGGCCGCGCTGGCGGATGCAAACGTCAAAAGCAGAATCAGAGTCAAATGCAGGATCACATCCTGCGGCGCGCAATCGCATCCGGCCGATGGCAACTGCGACATGCGGATGCCGGCTTCTGCTTGCGCTTGCGCGCGCGCGGAAAATGGAAGGGCGAGGCAGGGGGAGGGGACGGGACCGTTGGCGCCATGGATGGCGCCATCGAGCCCCCAGGGATGGGTTTACGGCGTGTCCCGGCACCTTCCCCTGCCTCGACCCACACCGGTACCTGCGCCCGTCGTGCACAACAAAAAAGCCCCGGCACACACATACCGGGGCAACATGCTGCGAGGGTTTTGCCTGTAGCGGGGGAGCGGGGGCGAAGCCCCCGCCAAACAACCCCTTAGAACTTGAAGACGTAGGAAGCGCCGTAGACCAGCGGATCGATGTTGACCGTGCCGATCTTCTCGCCGTCCAGCTTCACCTTGCTGTCGATGTCGATCCAGCGCATGTCCACGCGCAGTGCGCCCTTCTCGCCAATCGCGAAGTCGATGCCCGCATGCGCGGCCAGGCCCCACGAATCCTGCAGCTTCAGCTTGCTGCTGGCCAGCGCACCGGTGGTGTCTTCGCTGAAGAAGGTGGTGTAGTTCAGGCCGGCGCCGACGAACGGCGACACCTTGCCCTTGCTGTTGAAGTGGTACTGCAGGGTGACCACCGGCGGCAGCTGCTTGGTGCTGCCCACGCGGCCCAGGCCGTTGATGTTGATGTCGTGCTTGAACGGCAGCGCCGCCAGCACTTCGATGCCTAGGTTGTCGGCGATGAAGTACTCACCGGTGATGGTCGGCTTGACGTCGTTGTCGACATCGACCTTCAGGGTGCCACCGGCCAGCCAGCCGTTGTTCGACTTCGGGGCGACCTGGTGCACGCCGGCGGAAATGGTCCAGTCGCCCTTGGACTGGGCCATGGCCGGGGCAGCGGCCAGCGACAGGGCGGCGGCCAGGCTGGCCACGATCAGGGGGGAGGTCTTGCGCATGGGGGTGATCTCGTTGCTGGGTGGATGTGGCCAGTCTCGGCCTCACGCCGCGCTAACGCTTTGATCCGGATCAAATCCTGTCCGGCCCCCGTCCCGGGGCCGGCCTTGGCCGGCGGTGGTCAAGGCCGGCCTGCTAGACTTGCGGGCCCTATCCACCCCGCCGCACCTGTCGCGGCTGCAGGAGCTTGAGAACATGGCAATCAAGGTTGGTATCAACGGTTTCGGTCGCATCGGGCGTAACGTCCTGCGCTCGGCGGTGCTGAACTTCGGCGACGACATCGAAATCGTGGCCATCAACGATCTGCTGGAGCCGGATTACCTGGCCTACATGCTCAAGTACGACTCCGTGCACGGCCGTTTCAAGGCCGACGTAGCCGTCGATGGCAAGGATCTGCTGGTCAACGGCAAGAAGATCCGCCTGACCCAGGAACGCGACCCGTCCAACCTGAAGTGGGACGAAGTCGGCGTCGACGTCGTGCTCGAAGCCACCGGGCTGTTCCTGGACAAGGTCAGCGCGCAGAAGCACATCGATGCCGGCGCCAAGAAGGTCATCCTGTCGGCACCGTCGAAGGACGATACGCCGATGTTCGTGTTCGGCGTGAACGACAAGACCTACGCCGGCCAGGCGATCATCTCCAACGCCTCGTGCACCACCAACTGCCTGGCGCCGCTGGCCAAGGTCATCAATGACAAGTGGGGCATCAAGCGCGGCCTGATGACCACCGTGCATGCGGCCACCGCCACCCAGAAGACCGTCGATGGCCCGTCCAACAAGGACTGGCGCGGCGGCCGCGGCATCCTGGAGAACATCATTCCGTCCTCCACCGGTGCAGCCAAGGCTGTCGGCGTGGTCATTCCGGAGCTGAACAAGAAGCTGACCGGCATGAGCTTCCGCGTCCCGACCTCGGACGTGTCGGTGGTCGACCTGACCGTCGAGCTGGAAAAGGAAGCCACCTATGCCGAGATCTGCGCCGAAGTGAAGGCACAGAGCGAAGGCGCGCTGAAGGGCATCCTGGGCTACACCGAGGACAAGGTGGTTGCCACCGATTTCCGCGGCGAAACCCACACCTCGGTGTTCGATGCCGACGCCGGCATCGCCCTGGACGGCACCTTCGTCAAGCTCGTGTCGTGGTACGACAACGAGTGGGGCTACTCCAACAAGTGCCTGGAAATGGCCAAGGTCGTCGCAGCCAAGTAAGGCCTGCGAAGATCGTCACGCGAACCCCGGCCTGGCCGGGGTTCGTCGTTTAAGGGGCCCGGCCTGACGTAGCATGGGCCCGTCGACCGCCGCCATCGTGGCGCGCGGGATCGCATTGGAAGGCGAGGAATGGAAGCACTCTTGGTCCTGGCAGTACTGGTCCTGCTGGCGATACCGCTGCTGCTGGTGGTGGCGCTGGTGATGATTGCCGGCCTGCGCCGGCGGGTCGCCGCGCTGGAGGCCGCACAGACCGTGCAGGTCGCGCCCACTCCGGCAGGGACGGTAGGCC
>NZ_QAIJ01000041.1:0-3931 GCF_003060985.1 Stenotrophomonas sp. HMWF023 | reverse complement strand
GCGCGCACCTGCGGCAACACGCGAACCGGCCAGCGAACCCTCGTTCCTGCGGCCCACGGCAACCCCGGCATCGGCGCCGGTCGCCGCCCGCGAGGAGCTGCCGCCGCCGGCCCAGCCCGCGCGTCCGCTGCCGCCACCGCCGTTGCCACCGGAGCCGACATTGCCGCCGCTGCCGGTAGAACCGGCCCTGCCGAACTTGGTCGAGCGCGCGATTGGCGCGGTCAAACACTGGTTCACCCAGGGCAACGTGCCGGTGAAGATCGGCATGCTGGTGCTGCTGGCCGGTGTTGCCGCGCTGCTCAAGTACGTCAGCGATCAAGGCTGGCTGGTGGTACCGGTCGAACTGCGGCTGGCGGGCATCACCGTCGGTGCGCTGGGCCTGCTGGCGTTCGGCTGGCACCAGCGCGAGCGCCGGCGGATGTTCGCGCTGGCCTTGCAGGGCGGCGCCATCGGCGTGCTGCTGCTGACCATCTTCGCTGCCTTCAAGCGCTTCGATCTGCTCGCGCCCGGTTTCGCTTTTGCCAGCTCGATCGCGCTGGTGGCGGGGCTGTGCGTGCTGGCGGTGGTGCAGAACTCGCGCACGTTGGCGGTGCTGGGCATCCTGGCGGGCTTCATGGCGCCGCTGTGGCTGTCCACCGGCAGTGGCAACCACGTCGGGTTGTTCAGCTACTACGCCGTGCTCAACGCGGGCATTTTCGCCATCGCCTGGTATCGCCCGTGGCGTGTGCTGAACCTGCTCGGTTTCGCGTTCACCTTCGGCATCGGCACCTTCTGGGGCGTGCTGCAGTACGACGCGGCCAAGTTCGCCAGCACCGAACCGTTCCTGCTGCTGTTCTTCGCCTTCTATCTGCTGATTCCGCTGTTGTATGCGCGCCGGCAGCCGGCCGGGCGTCGCGATCTGGTCGACGGCAGCCTGGTGTTCGGCACGCCGCTGATCGCCTTCTCGCTGCAGGCCGGCATGCTGCACGAACAACCGATGACGCTGGCCCTGTGTGCGCTGGGCCTGGCCGCGATCTATGCATTGCTGGCACGCGCCCTGATCGCGCGCGCGTCGTACACGGTGCTGGCGCAGTCGCATGCGGTACTGGCCGTGGGCTTTGCGACGCTGGCAGTGCCGTTGGCATTCTCGGCGCGTGCCACCGGCGCGGTATTCGCGCTGGAAGGCGCCGGTCTGGCCTGGCTGGGGTTGCGCCAGAAGCGCTGGTTGCCGCAGGTGACCGGTGCGCTGCTGCAGCTCGCCGCCGCATTCGCGTTCGTGGTGGGTGCCGACCATTGGCATCAGGACCAGCGTTTCCTGCTCAACCCGACTGCGATCGGCGCGCTGCTGCTGGCCGTGGCGGGTTTCGCGGCGGCGTGGAGCTACCAGCGCAGGCAGCGCCATGACATCGCCCTGGCGTATTACCTGTGGGGCCTGCTGTGGTGGTTGGGTGGTCTGGTGCATGAAATCGGCCGCTTCTTCCAGAATTCGGTGCAGGCCGATGCCGTGTTGGTGCTGGCCGCCATCACCGCCTGGTTGGCGTCGGAAGTACAGCGCCGCATGCCGGCGCGTGCGCTGGGCGTGACCGCGCTGGTGATGCTGGCAGCGGGCTTCCCGTTGGCGCTGCTGCAGAGCGATGCACACCAGCAGCCGTTTGCCGGCTACGGCGCATTGGCGTGGGCAGTGTTCGCCGTGCTCGGCGTGCGCAGCCTGCTGTGCCTGCGTCAGGGCAGTGGCGGCGTGGCCCGTATCGCGCAGTTCCTGTGGTGGTTGTTGTGGCCGTCGCTGCTTTCGTTGCTGGCCTTGTGGGGCGGCGGCGACGCGCGCCTGGCGCAGGGCTGGACCGCGTTGCTGGTGACCCTGCCGTGGTTGCTGCTGGCGGCGCTGTCGCTGTGGCGCTGGAACGTGCTGCGCTGGCCGCTGGGTGCAGCGTTTGATCCGGTGCGCCTGCCGCTGCAGAGCGTGATTTTCGCGGTGCTGGCGTTGGCCTGGTTGTTCGGCCTGACCCTGGCGGGTGACGCCACGCCGTTGCCGTGGTTGCCGCTGCTCAATCCTGCCGAACTGGCACAGTGGGTCAGCCTGTTGCTGATCGCGCGCTGGCTGTATGACGCGCAGGGACCGGCGTCGCTGCAGCGGTTGCGTGTACCGGTGCTGGCCGTGGCCGGTTTCATCGCGTTGACCAGCACCGTGCTGCATGGCGTGCATCACTGGGGCGGGGTGGTCTGGGATCCGACGATGGCCCGCTTCAGCCTGGCCCAGACCAGCCTGACCGTGTTGTGGAGCGTGCTCGGCGTGATCGCCTGGGTGTGGGGCTCGCGTCGCGGCCAGCGTGTGCTGTGGATGGTCGGTGCCGTGTTGATGGCCGTGGTGCTGGCCAAGCTGGTGCTGGTCGACCGCCAGCACCTGGGCAACCTGCTGGGAATCGCATCGTTCATCGCCTACGGTTTGCTGTGCACCGTGGTGGGTTACCTGGCGCCCGCGCCGCCGAGCGCGCCGCCAACCGTGGAGGAAAACCAATGAGGAAGTGGAGCCGAGCGTTGCTGCCGGTATTGTTCGGCGTGGCCGGTGCAGTTGCGGCACAGGCCACGGACTACCGCGCGCAGTACGCCGAACAATGGCCGCTGAGCCTGTCCAGCGCGCAGTCCGGTGCCTACCGGGTGGTGCTGGAGCCGGCGATCTATCGCCGCGCAGGCGCAGCCGACCTGGGCGACCTGCAGGTGTTCAACGCCGCCGGCCAGGCATTGCCGTCGGCGCTGCTGGCGCCGGATCAGCCGTTGGCGCAGCCACCGGTGCAGCGCGAGCTGCCGTGGTTCCCGCTGCCGCCGCTGGCCGAGGCCCAGCGCAACGACCTGCAGCTGCTGACCGAGCGCGATACCGACGGCCGTGTGCGCCGGGTCGAAGCTCGGCTCGGTGGTGGTGCGGTAGCGAACGGGCAGGGTGGTTGGTTGATCGATGCCAGCGTGCTCGGCCAGCAACCGTTGGCAGCGCTGGTGCTGGACTGGGCCGAAAGCAGCCAGCCACTGCAGGCGCAGGTACAGCTCGATGCCAGCGACGATCTGCAGCGCTGGCAGTCGATCGCCCGCGACGTCCCCCTGGTGGACCTGCAGCGCGCGGGCAAGCGCCTGCTGCAGCGCCGCCTGCAGGTCGACAGCAACGTGCGCTACCTGCGGATCCTGCCGCAGGGTGAGGCGCGCCTGCCGGAGCTGCGCAGCGTCCTGGCGGAACTGCCGCCGGCGCCGGCAACGGTGCCCTGGGAGTGGCTGTCGCTGACACCGACCGCGCAGGGCAAGGGCGAGTTCACCTTTGAACTGGATGGCCGATTCCCGGTGACCCGCGCCGACGTGGCCAGCACCGACAACAGCCTGGTGCAGTGGACCTTGTTCAGTCGCGATGACGCTGCCGCCGAATGGCAGCGCCGCAGCGCGCCCTGGATCGCCTATCAGCTGCAGCAGGGTGCCCCGGGCCAGCGCCAGCAATCGGCAGCACAGCCGTTGGGCGGCATGTACCGCGACCGCTACTGGAAGCTGGTCGCGAGCCCGGTGGAGACCACCAGCGCCCCGACCCTGCGCCTGGGCTATCAACCGGAAGTGATGGTGTTCCTCAGCCAGGGCGCAGCGCCGTACGCACTGGCCGTGGGCAGTACGACCGCGCGCCGCGCAGAGGCACCGATCACGGTACTGATCGAGGAACTGCGCCAGCGCAATGATCCGTCGTGGCAGCCGACGCTGGCACGCTTGGAAGGTAGTCCGGAGACGTTGGCCGGTGATGCGGCGCTGAAGCCGCAGCGCGACTGGAAGGCGTGGCTGCTGTGGGCGCTGCTGGGGCTGGGCGTGCTGGTTGTCGGCGGACTGGCGTTGAGCCTGCTGAAGCAGAAGCCGTCGCCTTCGGCGTAGTTTGCGGCGAACGGCGCAGCCCCTCGTGGGTGGATGGTCGTTGAGAGCAGAAGCCGTGGTT
>NZ_QAIJ01000279.1:6631-8358 GCF_003060985.1 Stenotrophomonas sp. HMWF023 | reverse complement strand
TGCTGCGCGGGTTGAACCGCGATGCGAAGCTGCTGCTGTCCCGCTTCGGTGACGTGCCGCTTGCGGAGCTGCTGGATACCGGCCGCTTCGATTTCGAGCGCGCGCAGCAGGCTCCCGGCTGGGTGAAGGAACTGCGCGGCGAGCACACGCCGGAAACCGAGGAGTACGGCATTGCCAGCTTCGTCTACCGCTCGCGACGGCCGTTCCACCCGGCCCGCTTCGCACGCACGTTGCAGCACGGCATGCCCGGGGTGATCCGCAGCAAGGGCTGGTTCTGGCTGGCCAACCGCATGGACTGGGTGGGCGAGTTGAACAGCGTGGGCGCGGCCACGCGCACCCAGGCGGCGGGCTTCTGGTATGCGGCGCGCGAGCGTGTGCGCGCTGGCCAGGAGGACACCACGCCGCTGCTGCCGCCAACGCCACTGCCTTACAGCGATCTGGGCTGGGCACGGCAGCAGGCCGACTGCTGGAGCGCGCCGTTGCCCGATGCACAGGAATTCCCGGACGCGGCAGCGCACGCGGCGATGGCACGCCTGTGGCACCCGCTGTGGGGGGACCGCCGGCAGGAACTGGTGGTGATCGGCGTGCACATGGACGAGCGCGCGGTGCGCTCGGCACTGGATGCATGCCTGCTCAACGACGACGAACTGCAGGCCGGCCCCCTGCTGTGGCAGCAGATGCCGCAGACGTTCCCGGTGTGGAAGCGTGGATGAGTAGATCCACGCCATGCGTGGATGAATGCTCGGCTGGCAGTAGATCCACGCCATGCGTGGATGAGAGGCTGCAGGAGCCGAGCACGTGCTCGGCTCTACAGCTCATCGCTTCCGATGGACGTGGACGCATTGCCAGCCAGTAGATCCACGCCATGCGTGGATGAATGCCTGTAGGAGCCGAGCACGTGCTCGGCTCTACAACGCATCGCGCCACTGCCAACCTGCATCACCGACCTGCAGCACCTGCGTTGGCTGCAAGGCCTGCAGCAGATGGGTGTCATGGCTGACCATCAGCAATGCCCCCGGCCATGCCGCCAGCAGTTCTTCCAGCGCCTGCAGCGCGGGCAGGTCCAGCGCGTTGCCCGGCTCGTCCAGCAACAGCAACTGCGGTGCAGGATCGGCATACAGCACGCTGGCCAGCGCACCTTTCACCCGCTCGCCATCGCTGAGGCTGCTGGCCGGGCGCTGGATGCGCTGTGCATCCAGCCCTAGCAACGCCAACCGTGTGCGCAGCTCAGCCGGATCGGCCTTGGGATGGGCAGCCTGCACCGCGTCGAGAATGCTCTCTTGACTGCGCAGATTCAGCAGCTGCTGGTCGAGCAGGGCCAAGGGCGCGTGCCGTTGCACCTGCCCGCTGTCAGCTGGCAGCGCGCCGGCCAGCACGCGCAACAGCGTCGACTTGCCGCTGCCGTTGTCGCCGACCACCGCAATACGCTGGCCCCGACGGATCTCCAGCTGCAGTGGCGCCCGACAGCCGCGCGGCAGCACCAGGTCATGCGCCTGCAGCAAACGGGCCTGGCCACGCTCGCCTTCGCCACTGAACAACGCCAGTTCCGGCGACACGTGCACCGCTGCTGCGGCGGCGCGTACCTGCGCCGCGCTGGCCTGCAGGCGATCGCTCTGGATCTGCTGCGCGCGCCCGTGGCTGGCTTCGGCGCGCTGCTTCTGCCGACCGAGCAGGATCGGTGCCTGGTTGGTCTCGCGCGCCTCGCGGTTGCCGCGTGCCTGGCGCTT
>NZ_QAIJ01000279.1:0-6621 GCF_003060985.1 Stenotrophomonas sp. HMWF023 | reverse complement strand
GGGCGCGGACGTGGTCGAGCTGGGCGGCGGCGGCCTCGCGTTCGGCGGCACGCGCGTCGGCATAGTGCTGCCATGGCCCGCCATAACGATGCAGGCCGTGCGCGTCCAGTTCGACGATCTGCGTCATCTGCGAGAGCAGGCCACGGTCATGGCTGATGGCCAGCAGACCGCCCTGCCATTGCTGCAGCTGTGCATACAGTTGCCGGCGGTGATGGGCGTCGAGATGATTGCTGGGCTCGTCGAGGATCAGCCAGGCCGCGCCGCTGGCCCACGCGCCGGACAGGGCGACCTGCATCGCTTGGCCACCACTGAGGCGCGCGGCGGGCTGCGCAGGATCAAGGTCGGCCGCCAGCTGCATTGCCTGCCACTGCTGCTGCAGGCGTTCACGCAGGTTCCAGCGGTCGCCGATGCAGGTGAAGTCGGCTGCATCGACGCTGCCCGCTTCGATGCGCGCCAGTGCCGCCAGTTCGGCGCCTACGCCGGCCAGTTCGCCGACCGTGCCACGTGGCGGATAGCCGGGTGTGGGCAACAGGAATACCTGGCCACTGCGGTGCACGTGGCCCTCGTCGGGCGACAGGTGACCGGCGAGCAGGCGCGCGAGCACGCTCTTGCCCACACCGTTGGCGCCGACCAGGCCGGTGGCCACCGGTTCGAAGGAAAAGGACAGATTGGAAAACAGCGGTCGGCCATCGGCCAACCGATACGACACGCGATCGAGCGTGAGGGAATGCGAAGTCATGCGACCTCCATGGATGCCTGGTTCTCCCCTGCGCGCAGGGGCGGGAAGAGTCGGGCCGTCTAGTGCGAAGACGGCGGCATCACTGGCGCATTGGTCGCGAGCCTCTATGAGGAATGAGTGGGAAGTATAGCGCCGTGAGCTGAATGGTCGCGGCCGCTGCGCCGCGTTACGGCACCGTATCCAGCCGCGCGCCGACGAATTCGATGAACACCCGCAGCTTCGGCAGCACATGGCGGCCCGATGGCCACAACAGGTGGAACGTGCCGCAGGAATGCACGTGCTCATCAAGCACGGTGACCAGCCGGCCGTCAGCGAGTGCATCGCGTACCGAATGCACCGGCACGAACGCCAGGCCACCGTCGCGCAGTGCCAGTGCCACTCGCGCCTCGATGGTGTTGGCCACCAGGTGCACCGGCAGTTCCTGCGCCGTGTCGCCCTCGGGCCAGAGGATCGGCCACGGTTCGAGTTTGCCGCTGCTGGGGAAGCGGTAGTGCAGCAGGCGGTGCTGCAGCAGGTCCGCCGGCATCTGCGGCGTGCCATGCCGTTGCAGGTAGGCCGGCGATGCGACGACGCGGCGTGGGAACACACCGAGGCGGCGCGCGGTGAGACGTGAGTCGCTGGGCTCGCCGACACGCAGCACGGCATCGAATCCCTCTTCGATGACGTCGACCAGTCGATCGGAGAAATCCAGCTCCAGGCGGATGTCGGGATAGGCGGCCATGAACTCCGCCATCAACGGCAGGGTGAGGTCGCCTACCAGCGGCAGGCTGATGCGCAGGGTGCCGCTGGGGGTTGCGTGCTGCTGGGCCAGTTCGGTGCGTGCGGCGTCGCGCTCGTCGAGGATGCGCCGGCAGCGCGCCAGGAACAGCTGGCCCTCGGCGGTGAGGGTGATGCTGCGCGTGCTGCGGTGGAACAGGCGTACACCGAGCGCCTGTTCAAGCCGGGCCACGCACTTGCCGGCGGCCGAGGCGGAGATGCCTTGTACGCGGCCGGTTTCGACGAAGCTGCGGGTGTCCGCGGCGTGGACGAAGGTCTGCAGGTTGGCCAGGTTGTCGAGGACGGACATGGGGAAGATCGCTGCGAAAGAGGGCAGGGTAGGCGGCGGTCGGCAGGCCTGGTGACGCAGCCGGTGCAACAGTGCGGTGCGGGCGCTCGACGGGTCGTTGCGGCCCAGTGGTTCCGGGCATCATGCCGATTGCGGACCAGGAGGTCCATGATGCGCGGAGCCCGGCCCCGCTTTTTGCGGGCGCCGAAGCTGCCTACCGTGGCGGGCCTCTCCCCACGGATCACCCCGATGACACTCGCCCTCCCTGTTGATACTGCACCGGCCCTGCCCGCGGTGAGCGCGCTGCTGCAGGCCGTGCATCCGCAGCGCCTGGTCGGTGCGGTGGTACTGGTGCGCGAACACGGCGTGCTGCGCCATGTCAGCGCCAGTGGCCTGGCCGACCGTGAATCGAATACACCGATGCGCCGCGACCACCTGTTCCGGCTGGCTTCGGTGAGCAAGCCGCTGCTGACCACGGTGATCCTGCGCCTGGTGGCAGAGGGTGTGCTCGATCTGGATACGCCGGTGCAGCGCTGGTTGCCGACGTTCCGCCCGGCACTGGCCGATGGCAGCCAGCCATCGATCAGCCTGCGCCAGCTGCTCAGCCACAGCAGTGGGTTGGGCTATCGCTTCCTGGAAGCCGACGCCGAGGGGCCTTACGCGCAGGCGGGCGTAAGCGATGGCATGGACGCGAGCGCGGTGACGCTGCAGCAGAACGTGCAGCGCATCGCGCAGGCGCCGCTGTTGTTCGCGCCGGGCAGCCAGTGGCTGTACTCGCTGGGCGTGGATGTAGCGGGCGCGGTGGCTGAAGCGGCCACTGGCGAAAGGCTGCAGGTGCTGTTCGACCGGTTGTTGGCGCAGCCGTTGGGCCTGCGCGACACCGCGTTTGCCACCAGCGACGGTGGCCGCCTGGCGACGCCGTATGTCAGTGACGTGCCGCAGCCGCATCGCTTGCAGGAGGGCGAGGTGGTGCCTGCCTTCGAGGGCTCGGTGGGCATCGAATACAGCCTGGCACGGGCGACCGATCCACACCGTTATCCGTCGGCCGGTGCAGGGCTGGTGGGCAGCGCCGACGAGGTGATGACCGTGCTGGAGGCGTTGCGTGATTCGCGTGCCTCACAGTTGCTGCCCGACAGTTTGATGGCACAGATGGGAATGCCTCAGTTGGGCGAGCTGGGACCGATCGATCCGCCCGGTTGGGGCTTCGGCCTGGGTTTTGCCGTGCTGCGTGATGCCGCAGCCAGCGGCACACCGCAGACGGTGGGCACATGGCGCTGGGGCGGTGCCTACGGCCACAGCTGGTTCGTCGATCCGGCGCGCGGCCTGAGCGTGGTCGCGCTGACCAATACACTGTACGAAGGCATGCATGGCGCGTTCGTGGATGAACTACGCGATGCGGTGTATGCCGATCTGGAGACGGCGCGATGAGCGGCCACGCGATCGATGCCGGTGCACCGGCCGGCGAGGCAACGCGTCTGCCGTGGCGTGGCCTGTTGGCCTTGGCCGGTGGTGGCTTCATCACCCTGCTGACCGAAACGCTGCCAGCCGGCGTGCTGCGGCCGATGGGCGAGAGTCTCGGCGTCAGCGACGCGGCGGCAGGACAACTGGTCAGTGTGTATGCACTGGGCTCGGTCCTGGCTGCGTTGCCGATGACCGCGCTGACCCAGCGCCTGCCGCGTCGTCCGTTGCTGCTGGCGGCGATTGCCGGCTTCATGGTGGTCAACACCGTGACCGCGCTCAGCCACGACTACGTGCTGACCCTGGTGGCCCGCTTCCTGGCAGGTGTGGGCGCGGGCCTGCTGTGGTCGCTGGTGGCCGGCTATGCCGCGCGCATGGTGGTGCCGGAACTGCAGGGCAGGGCGATCGCGGTGGCGATGATCGGCTCGCCGCTGGCGTTGTCGCTGGGGGTGCCGGCTGGCACCTTGCTGGGTCAGCAGATTGGGTGGCGCTGGGCGTTCGCGTTGATGAGCGTGCTAGCGGTGCTGCTGCTCGGCTACGCGCGCTGGGCGCTGCCCGCATTGCCGGCGGCCGGCGCAGGCCGGCGCATGTCGCTGGGTTCGGTCTGGCGCATGCCCGGTATCCGCAGCACGCTGCTGGTGATGGTGCTGTACGTGCTGGCGCACAACGTGCTGTACACCTACATCGAGCCGTTGGCGGTGCAGGCGGGTGCCGGTGGCTGGCTGGACCGGTTGCTGCTGGCGTTCGGCATCGCCGCGATCGTGGGCATCGCCATTGCCGGCTGGGGCGTGGACCGCCATCTGCGCGCGCTGGTATGGGCCAGCGTGATCGGCTTCGTGATGGCGGTGGTTTCGCTGCTGCTGTGGCCAGGCGTGCCGGGCGTGCTGCTGCTGGTGACGATCCTGTGGGGCGTCGCGTTCGGTGCCGTTCCCACCCTGTTCCAGACCGCCCTGGCCCGCCGCGCCGGTGCCGCCGCCGACCTGGCGCAGTCGATGCTGGTGACCGGCTGGAACCTGGCCATCGCCGCCGGTGGCGTCGGTGGCGGCCTGATGCTGCAGGCCAGCGGCGCACAGCACCTGGCCTGGTTGCCGTTGCTGCTGCTGGCGGTGTGTGCAGCCTGGCTGTGGGCCCGGCCGAAGGCCTGGGCATAGGCGTCACTCAACGGTGACGGGGTTGCCGGGGCTGCCGGCCAGCGGCCGGCACTACAGAGAGCAGAACGTGCGAGCGCAGCGACCCGCTGTTGTTTTTCTCTTCTCTCTTACGTGGTGGAACGCCGCAGAGATCTGTCCCGGGTCGGGCGCGGTGGGTACGCGGGGGTGTCCGCGGCATGGATGCCGCGGCCAAGCCTCCATGGACGGATTCACGGCGTCCCCCGCGTATCCACCCCGCCCGGCCAACCCACGAACAGCTTTACGCGACCCACCACGAGGGGCCGCGCCGTTCGCCGACTACTACTCCCCCGCCTGCTCGCGTTCGAACGGCACGCTGCGCGGATTCTGCATGTGCTCCCGCGCTGCGCCGTACTGCTGCTGGCGCTTGCGATGGAAGGCGATGAACTCATCGCGCGGCAGCGGCCGCGAGAACAGCCAGCCTTGGCCGAACTGCACGTGCTGGCTGTGCAGGTAGGCCAGCTGCGCTTCGGTTTCCACGCCTTCGGCCACCAGCCACAGGCCCAGCTCGCGGGCCATGCCGATGATGTGCGGCGTGACCGGGCTGGTCGCACTTTCGGTGCCGATCGCATCGATGAAGGACTTGTCGATCTTCAGTGCATCCAACGGCAGCTGCTGCAGGTACTGCAGGCTGGAATAGCCGACGCCGAAATCATCGATGGCCACGCTGTGACCTGCGCGTCGCGCCGCCGCCAGCATGGTGCGCGCACGGTCGATATCGAGGAAGCCATGCTCGGTGGCCTCCAGCCAGATCTGCTGCGGCAGGATGCCGCTGCCGGCCATGCGCTGCGAGATCACCTTCAGCGCCCGTCCGCTGCTGATGTCCTCGGCCGCCAGGTTGATCGCGATGTGCGCGCTGCGATCCTCGGCCAGCAGCTCACGCATGTCGGCAACCACGTTCTCGATCACCAGATCGGTGATGGCGGCGATCATCCCGGCCTCTTCGGCCAACGGAATGAACAGGTCCGGACGCACCTGCGTGCCGTCGGGTCGCTGCCAGCGCACCAGCGCCTCGGCGCCGACGCAGATGCCGGTATCCAGCTCGATGATCGGCTGGTAGTGCAGGTAGAGTTCGCGGCGGCGGATGGCGATGCCCAGTTCGCCGCGCATCGACAGCCGTCGCCGCGACAGCCAGATCACCAGGCCGGCACCGGCGGCGGCCATCAGCAGTCCCAATGGCACGAACAACCACGCCTGCTGCCGGAACGTCGCTGCCAGCGCAGTGCGCGGGGCGGTGGCGATCGCCAGCCATTCACCGCTGCGCGCGCTGGCATACAGGGTGCTGCGGTCCAGGCCCTCGCCGGGTTCGCGCAGCAGTTGCTGCAACAGGGTCGGGTCCATGCCGTCCTGCTGGGTCAGCAGTCGTCCATCGGGGCTTGCCAGGGCCAGCCGTACGTCCGGGTCGACGATGACATCGACGAAGCGACGGGGGTCGACCAGCACGTCGTAGGGCCCGTACATGATGGACAGCATCGGCCGCCGGCCGGCCGCCTCGGGGTGCACGTCCACGGTGATGCCGACGCCATCGCTGGTGACGTGGTCCGGCGTGGGCTGGTCCACATCCCGCAGGAACGGGCCCCACGACGTGCAGCGCAGCTTGCCGCCCTCGAAGTAGCCCATCTGGTCGGACGACGGCGTGGTCATCACCAGGGTCTGCATGCGCAGGATGTGTTCGGCCCCGCAGGGCGGCAGCACCGTCGCCTCGGCCGACTTCAATGCCGCCAGCGCTTCCTGGTAGGACACTTCGGTGCGGCGCAGGCTGCGCTCGGCGATGGCATGCAGGCGCTGTTGCTCGACGCTGACGGCGCGATCCCAGGTGGCATAGACCATGACCGCGATCGGCAACGCAGCGGCCAGCACGGCCAGTACGGTGCCGCCGATGATGACCCGCAGTCGGCTCATGACCGGGGCTCCAGAGAGGTGTGCAGGGCTGGGCACATGGGCGGGGCCGGTCCTTGGGCGATGGCGGTATATGAACACGGCGCCGGGCTGGGCGGAATGGGACAAATGCGGTAACGGGTCACATTGTGGTGAAGGCGACACTTGTTGACGGTCCTGGTCCGTCCGGTGCTGGTGTTGTGGCAGCCGGAGGACTACCGTCGGACGCTTCACCCGCCTCTTCCCGCGCCCATGACCGAGCCCGCCACGCCCCCCGAGCACCTGCGCCGCAGCCTGTCCAACCGTCACCTGCAACTGATCGCCATCGGCGG
>NZ_QAIJ01000040.1:0-3518 GCF_003060985.1 Stenotrophomonas sp. HMWF023 | reverse complement strand
GATCTACACCGGCAACTACGGCGGCGGCATGGATGCCGGCCTGCTGCACAAGGCCATGTACGAGGTTGTGCAGCCCAACGGTCTGCTGGTGTTCCGCGATCCGGCCCGGACCACCGGCGCGTCGATCAGCTTCGATCCCGATGGCAGTGGCCGCAAGCTGGAGACCTTCCCCGGCCAGGACATCTACAGCAACAACATCATCACCGCCGCCGGTTACCGCGACCCGGGCGACACCCTGACGGTCACCGGCAATGTCAGCGGCGACATCAATCCGGGCTACCTGCGCACCGCACGCCAGCTGCAGGCGTTCGTCGATAACGACTTCGCGCGCTGGAACGATGCCGACTTCGCCACCACGTACATCAACTATGCGGTGAACATCTACAACCGCTCCAGCGCCGGCCCGAATGGCATCGGCCCGGCTTCAGTGCAGGATTACCTCAACGACCCGGGTACACAGCAACTGCTGCTGGGCCAGCTGCGCCTGAATGAGCTGGATGCCTCCACGCTGGGCAATTCGGCCGGTGTGATCCGCGTGGCCAAGGGCGGCACCTGGCGCACCGCCGAGACCACCGGCGCCGATTTCATGCTGGTGGAGAACGGCACCATCGCCCTGGAAGGCGGCGCCCTGCGGACCCCGGAGCTGCGCGTGCTGGCGGGCGGCATGGTGGTCGGCCACGGTGATATTGCCTCGGTCGCCAACGACTCGGATGCACTGTTCGCTGGCACCGGTCCGTCGTACCGCGAGGATGGCTTCAACCGCCTGCGCGTGTTCGGCACTTTGATGCCGCGCGGTGGAGATCTGGTCACCCACGGCTACGTCAACATCATGCCGGGCGGCAAGGTGCTGTTCGACGTCACGGAGGCGGGCGGCGCCAACAGTGGACGCCTGCGCGTGGGCGACTTCTACGACAGCGGCGCCAACGAGGGCGCGCTGGTGATCTCGCCGGGCGCGCACCTGGAGCTGAACGTGGCGCAGGGCTTCTACGCCGGCAACTACCAGCGCGAGCTGGTGACCGGCCCGATCTTCCAGGGCTTCACCGATGCGGTGCGCCTGGGCGACACCGGCTATACGGCCAGCATCACCGGCGGCGAAGTATTCCGGCCGCGCCACAACTCGTTGCTGAGCTTCAACATCAACCAGACCGCCGAGGGCCTGTCGCTGACCGCGAACCCCGGTTTCGACCAGCTTGCGCAGCTCACCGGCAACAACGGCAACGATGGACTCGGTCGCGCGCTGGCTACTGCGGGTCAGCGCCAGGATGCCGGCCTGAAGCCGCTGCTGGGTGCATTGCAGTTTGCCGATCGCGATGTGATCGCACAGCAGGCCGGCGCACTGCGTGGTGATGGCCACGCCAGCCTGCGCCTGGCCGACAACGCGCTGGTTGGCAGCATCGGCAGCGTGGTGCAGCAGCACCAGGCCGCACGACGCAGCGGCAGCGGTGACGCCGGCGGCCTGGCCGCACAGGCAGCGCAGGCGGCTTCGGCGCAGCCCGGTATGGCCAATGGCAGCCTGTTCAACCAGTTGGCGATGCATCTGGTGGAGCCGGCGGGGGCGGGCGGTGGCAACACCGACTTCGGCGGCGAAGCACCACGCAACCACGGCCTCTGGGGCCGCGGCTTCGGCAGTCATGGCCGCATCGACGGTGAGGGCGGCGTGGCCGGCCTGAGCCATACCGTCGGCGGCATCGTGCTCGGTGCCGATACGCAGCTGGCCGATGACCGGGTGACCCTGGGCGTCAGCGTTGCCGCGGCGGACATGTCGACCAAGGGGCGCGATGGTTCCGGCTTCACCGGTGATGTGCGCGCGCTGGATGTGGGCGGCTACCTGGATGCCACCTACTCGCGTGGCTACCTCTCGGCCTCGGTGCGCTACACCGACCTGCGCCACGACACCCGCCGCAGCATCGAGGGCATCGACGGCCTGCAGGGCCCGCTGCGTGCCAAGTACAACAACGATGCGATCTCGGCCCGCCTGGAGCACGGCTTCTCGTTCACCACCGCCAAGGGTGTGGTGATCCAGCCGCTGCTGCCGGTGGTCGACTACGCGCGCACCTCGGCCACCCGTTTCAATGAAGGGCAGGGTGCTGGCGCGCTGGTCGGGCGTGGTGACAGCCTGGAAAGCATCCGCGTCGGCGCGGGCCTGCAGTTGTTCAAGACCTTCGAAGGCAACAACGGCGAGCGCATCACCCCGCGCGCGCGCGTGGTCTGGCAGAAGGAACTGGGCGACACCCAGGCCCGTTACAGCACCGGCTTCGCCGCTGCGCCGGACCTGGTGTTCGGTGCCAGCAGCCAGACCGTGGGCGAGCAGGTGCTGGCCTGGAACCTGGGCGTGACCAGCCGCGCCAGCGATCGCCTGTCGGTGATGGTCGACTACGTGGGCGAGCGCCGCGACGGCCAGCTGCAGAACGGCGTGATGCTGGGCCTGGGCTATACGTTCTAAGGCAGTACCGGCACCGGCGGCAGTCACGCCGCCGGTGCCATCCCCATCGATGTGCGGGTGCGCTATGGTCGTGGCGGATTTCCGCGCAGACCTTCCCATGCAGATCGCCGTTTTCAGTGCCCGTCCCTACGATCGCCGCTTTCTGGAGGAGGCCAACCTGCGCGAAGGGCTAGGGCAGCAGTTCCAGTTCGTGTACTTCGACGCCGCGCTGGATGTGCACACTGCCGCACTGGCACAGGACTGCGCCGCCGTCTGCGTGTTCGTCAATGACAGACTTGATGCGCCGGTACTGAAGGCCCTGCATGCGCTGGGCGTGCGTGCAGTGCTGCTGCGCTGCGCCGGCTTCAACAATGTGGACCTGGCCACCGCGAACGCGCTCGGCCTGTTCGTCGCCCGCGTGCCGGCCTACTCGCCCGAAGCCGTGGCCGAGCATGCACTGGCGCTGGTGATGACCCTCAACCGGCAGACCCATCGCGCCTACAACCGCGTGCGCGAGGGCAACTTCATGCTTGATGGCCTGCTCGGCCGCACCCTGCATGGCAAAACCGTGGGCATCGTCGGTACCGGCAAGATCGGGCTGGCCACCGCGCGCATCTTCCGCGGCATGGGCTGCACCGTGCTGGGGCACGATCCGTATCCCTCGCCGGCCTTCGCGGAGATCGGCACGATGGTGGAACTGGATGAACTGCTGTCGCGCTCGGACATCATCTCGCTGCATTGCCCGCTGACCCCGGATACCCAACACCTGATCGACGACGCCTCGCTGGCGCGGATGAAGCCCGGCGCGATGCTGGTCAACACCTCGCGTGGCGGGCTGGTCGATACCCACGCGGTGATCCGCGCGCTGAAGTCGCGCCGGCTGGGCCACCTGGCCATTGACGTCTACGAGCAGGAAAGCGCCTTGTTCTTCCAGGACCTGTCCGGCGAGATCATCGACGATGAGGCCTTCCAGCGGTTGATGACCTTCCCCAACGTGCTGGTGACCGGCCACCAGGGCTTCTTCACCGTGGAGGCGCTGCAGGAGATCTCGGCGATCACGCTGGGCAATCTGGCCGATTTCGCGGCGGGGCGGGAC
>NZ_QAIJ01000278.1:0-1380 GCF_003060985.1 Stenotrophomonas sp. HMWF023 | reverse complement strand
TCGATTGTAGTCAGCCCCTGTGCCACCTTTTCAAGCCCGGCCTGGCGCAGGGTTCGCACTCCTTCAGCACGCGCGGCACGGTTGAAACCGGCCAGATCCATGTCCGCACGGATCAGTCCGCGCAGGCGCGAGCCCAATGGCAGCAACTCATACAGGCCGATGCGGCCGAGGAATCCGGTGCGCCGGCACTCCAGGCAACCGACCGGCCGACAGGGCGTGGCGGCATCTGGATATGCAGCTTCGCTATCAGCCAGCACCGCCCAATCGGCCCTGCCGAGGGTGTGCGGCTGCTTGCAGTGCGGGCACAGCGTGCGCACCAGGCGCTGGGCGAGGATGCCGTTGACGGTGGATGACAGCAGGTAATGCGGCACGCCCAGGTCGAGCAGGCGGGTGATGGCCGAGGGCGCATCGTTGGTGTGCAGGGTGGACAGCACCAGGTGGCCGGTCAGCGAGGCCTGCACCGCCATCTGCGCGGTTTCCAGGTCGCGGATCTCGCCGATCATGATGATGTCCGGGTCCTGCCGCAGCAGGGTGCGCACACCGCTGGCGAAGTCCAGGTCGATGTTGGTCTGCACCTGCATCTGGTTGAATTCCGGCGCGATCATCTCGATCGGGTCTTCCACCGTGCACACGTTGACGTCCGGCGTGGCCAGCCGCTTCAGGGTGGAATACAGGGTGGTGGTCTTGCCCGAACCGGTCGGGCCGGTGACCAGCACGATGCCGTGCGGGCGCTCGACCAGGGCGGTCCAGCCGGCCGCTTCCTGCGGACTGAAGCCGAGCTGGTCGATGCTCTTGAAGGCCGCTTCCGGGTCGAAGATGCGCATCACGCACTTCTCGCCGAAGGCGGTCGGCATGGTCGACAGGCGCATTTCCACTTCCCGGCCGCCAGGCGAGCGGGTCTTGATGCGGCCATCCTGCGGGCGCCGGCGCTCGGCCAGATCCATGCGTCCCAGCACCTTGATGCGGCTGACCACGGCGGTCATCACCGCCGGCGGCACCTCGAACACCTTGTGCAGCACGCCGTCGATGCGGAAGCGCATGCGGCCCATTTCGCGGCGTGGCTCCAAGTGGATGTCCGACGCGCGCTGTTCGTAGGCGTACTGCAGCAGCCAGTCGACGATGTGCACGATGTGCTGGTCGTCGGCATTGACGTCGCCGGTACGGCCCAGTTCGACCAGCTGCTCGAAGCTGGGCAGGGTGGTGTTGGCCTCGCCACGCACGTCGCCACGGGCACCGCGCACCGAGCGGGTGACGCCGAAGAACTCCATGGTGTAACGGTGCAGGTCGAGCGGATTGACCACCGCCAGTTCGATGCGCAGGCGGGTCAGGTGCTGCAGGTCGCGCAGCCATTCCTGTGCCAGCGGCTCGCTGGTGGCCACC
>NZ_QAIJ01000039.1:0-7685 GCF_003060985.1 Stenotrophomonas sp. HMWF023 | reverse complement strand
AGCGTGACCGCGTGCACCTGCAACTGCATGCCCTGCAGGCGCGTGGCGGATGGCCGACCGCCGAGCGCTTGCGCCCGTTGTGGGAACGCGTGCGCCCCGGCGATCTGCTGCTGGCCATCGGCGATGGCTTCGATGACGCGGGCATCGTGCTGCTGGAGCAGCTGGCCAGCGCACGCCGCGAGGTGATGCTGCTGCAGGTGCTGACCGCCGACGAACGCGATTTCCCCTTCGACGCAGGTCATCGTTTCCGCGACCCGGAAACGGGCGAGGAACTGCTCGGCGATGGCGCCGCGATCCGCGCCGACTACCTGCAGCGCTTCGCCGAGGCCCATGCCGCGCTGCGGGCGCGGTTGCAGTCCAGTGGCATCGCCACCGCCACCGGTTGGCTCGACCAGCCGCTGGACCAGCCGCTGCAGGCGATGTTCGGCCGCAGGGGCGGCGCATGAGCCTGCTGTTCCCGCTGGGCCTGGCGGCGCTGGCTGCATGGCTGTTGCCATTGCTGATCCACCTCGCACGTCGTCATCCCTACACGCCGCTGGATTTCGCTGCGCTGCGCTGGCTGCGCGCCCAGGTACGACCGCGCCAGCGCATCCGCTTCGATGATTGTCCGCTGTTGCTGGTGCGCCTGCTGTTGCTGGCGGCACTGGCCCTGCTGCTGGCGCGCCCGGCGCTGATCGGTCCTGCACCGGTGCCAGCGGCGTGGACGATGGTGGCACCGGGCCTGGACGCGACCGCGCTGCGCGGCAACGCCGATGCACGCGACTGGCATTGGCTGGCGCCGGGCTTCCCGCCCATCGACCAGCCCACGCCGATGGACGCTGCTTCCCTGCCCAGTCTGCTGCGCGAGCTGGATGCGCAGCTGCCGGCCGGCACCGCGCTGACCGTACACGTACCCGATCCCCTGCCCGGCCTTGATGGCGCCCGCCTGCAGTTGTCGCGCGAGGTTCAGTGGCAACCACACACGCTGGCCGTCACCGCAGCGCCGCGCACCTCCGTGGCACCACGCCTGCGTACGCGTAGCGATGAACCGGCGGCTGCGCAGCAATGGCTGGGCGCGTTGCAGCGCGCATGGAGCACGCAACCACTGGCGGCGCCCCTGGCCGACAATGCGTTGCCGGGCCGCGGCGAGATCGGCGTATGGACCGGCAACGATGCACTGCCTGGCACTTGGCAGAGCTGGCTGCAGCAGGGCGGCACGGTGCTGACCGCCGCCAAGCCGCCAGCGGGTGCGGCCGTCCTGCTGCGTGATGCAGACAATGCGCCACTACTATGGCTGCAGCGCATCGGCCAAGGCCGCCTGCTGCATCTGCGCGGCGAATGGAACGTGGCCCGCAACAGTGCACTCCGCGATGACGGGCTGCCGCGAAGCCTGCTGCAAGCCCTGCAACCGCCAACCACCCCGCGCCTGGGTGATGCGCGGGACCACGCGCCACTTCGCGCGACATTGCCCCCCGCAACGCCGCCCCTGCGTGAACCAACCTCCTTGCTGCTGCTGGTGATCGTGCTGCTGTTCGCGCTTGAGCGCTGGATGGCGAGCAGCGCGCGACGCAGGGCTGGACCATGAAGACGCTGCAACAGGCATGGCAGCGCGCGCGCCGGCGCCGCGCCGCGATCACCGTGCTGCTGGGCCTGCCATGGGCGTTGGCGGCAACGGCACTGGCGTTGCGCCTGTCCGGTTTCGATATCGCCTGCGTCGTCGCGACCATGGCCCTGCTCCTCATTGCGGCCGTGGCAACCACGCGCGCCCGGCAGCTGGACCGGCACTGGTTGCAGCGCCGGCTGGATGCCAGTGGGACCAGCGAGGACAGCGCCGACCTGCTGTTCGCCGACGTCGGCACACTCAATCCACTACAGCAGCGCCAGCGCACGCACGTGCTGGCGGCGCTTGAACGCAACCTCCCCGAGCTGCGACCGCGATGGCCGCGCAGGGCAGTGGCGCTGTGCTGGATCGGCGGCATCGCCGTCGCTGTGCTGGCGCTGGGTTGGCCGCACAATACGGCACCGCGTACTGCCGCGCTTGCGACACCGCAAAGCAACGCCAAGGCCGGTCCGCTGCGCCTGCAGTCCACCCGCCTGCGCATCGATGCACCGGCCTACACCGGTCAACCCACGCGTACGCAGAACGCACTCGACGCGAAGGTTGCCGCCGACAGTCGCCTATCCTGGTCGCTGCGCTTCGACCGTGCACCCAGCAAGGCCTGGCTGCAGTTCCACGATGGCCGTCGCCTGCCACTGCGCGAGCACGACGGTGAGTGGCAGGCGCAGGACGTGGCGCGCACCCCGGTGCTGTATCGCGTGGTCAGCGAACCGGCGCTGGCAGAAGCCCGCCTGCATCGGCTTGACGTGGTCGCCGACCGTGCGCCCACGGTGCGCGTGATCGACCCTGCTGCCAGCCTGGTGTTGGGCAGCCCCGGGCAACGGCAGTGGACGCTGCGCTTCGAGGCCAGCGACGATCATGGCGTCCTCCCGCAGGCGACGCTGTCGATCACCACCACCCAGGGCAGCGGTGAGAACATCACCTTCGTCCAGCGCAGCGTGACCCTGAACGGCAGCGGCGAGGCCACGGCACGGCGCTTTGCCCACACCCTCGACCTGGCCGCTCTGGGCGCACAGCCCGGCAACGATGTGATCGCCCAGCTGGAAGTGCGCGACAACCACGCGCCGACAGCACAGGTCGGCCGCAGCAGCAGCGTGATCCTGCGCCTGCCCAGCACCGAAGCGGTGCTGGGTGCCGAAATGGAAGGCCGCATCAAGAAGACCCTGCCTGCGTACTTCCGCAGCCAGCGGCAGATCATCATCGATGCCGAGGCGTTGATCCGCGAACGCCGGGGCGTCGCCGCCGATACCTTCGTCAAGCGCAGCGATGCCATCGGCGTCGACCAGCGCATCCTGCGCCTGCGCTACGGCCAGTTCCTGGGCGAGGAAAGCGAGGGCGCGCCGAAGCCGCCGCCGACCAGCGACCTGCCCACCAGCGATACGCCCGCGGCCGACACGCACGATGACGAGCATGAGCACGATCACGAGGCGCAGGCCGGCGCGCACGACGAGCACGGGCACGGGCACGACCACGGCGGCGCAGCCGGCGGTAGCGGCACGCCACCGGTGTTCGGCAGCGCCACCGACGTGCTGTCCGAGTACGGGCATACCCACGACCACGCCGAGGCGGCGACGCTGCTTGACCCGCAGACGCGCGCCACGCTGAAGGCAGCACTGGACCAGATGTGGTCGGCCGAAGGCGAGCTGCGCCAGGGTCGCCCCGAGCAGGCCCTTCCGTTTGCCTACAAAGCGCTGGCATTCATCAAGCAGGTGCAGCAGGCCGAGCGCATCTATCTGGCCCGCGTCGGCCCGGAGCTGCCGCCGATCGACGAGAGCCGACGCCTGAGCGGCGATCGTGCCGGGCTGGCCAGCCGCGAGCTGCCGCTGACCGCGCGCACGCCCCCGGACCCGGCCGTCGTCGAGGCCTGGCAGCGATTGGGCGACGAGAGCGGTACGCCCGACCTGGACATGCTGGCAACCTGGCAACAGCGCAACAGCGCCTTCCTGCCGGACGCACTGGACCTGGCTGCCGCCATCGAGCAACTGCGCATCGAACCCGGCTGCACCGAGTGCCGACAGC
Organism: Stenotrophomonas sp. HMWF023; assembly: GCF_003060985.1. Classification (NCBI taxonomy): domain Bacteria; kingdom Pseudomonadati; phylum Pseudomonadota; class Gammaproteobacteria; order Lysobacterales; family Lysobacteraceae; genus Stenotrophomonas; species Stenotrophomonas sp. HMWF023. Next base: position 4,069 of record NZ_QAIJ01000039.1, on the reverse strand, counting down.
GCCTGCGTGCGCAGCTGTGGCGCGCACTGCAGCGGCCACTGCCGCAGGTGATGCGACGCAGTGCAGCCGATGCCATGGGGCAGCGCTACCTCGACGCGCTGGAGGCGCAGCCATGAGCGCATCGGCATTGAATGTGTGGATTGCGCTCGTGCTGGGGCTGATCGTGCTCGTCGCCAGTGCGCGCCAGCTGCGTTCGCCCACGCGCGGTCGCGGCCGTCTGATCGCCGTACTCACGCTGCAGGCCGCCGCCGCTGCGCTGCTGTACGTCTGCCTGCTGCCGCCATCACAACGCGTTGCCCTGACCGGCCTGGTGGTGATCGGCGCCGAGGCCGACAAGGCGGGTGCACTGCCGGCCGGCGCCACCCGGGTGCTGCTGCCAGAAGCAACGGACGTGGCCGGTGCAGCGCGCGTTCCGGACCTGGCCACCGCATTGCGCCGTTATCCGTTCTCCACGGTGACCCTGGTCGGTGCCGGCCTGGCCGCGCGTGATCGCGATGCCGCACTGCCCACCGATACGCGCTGGCAGGCAGCGCCTGCGCTCAACGGTTGGATCACTCTGCAGCCGCCTGCGGACGCAGCTCCCGGTGCGCGCTTCGATGTGCACGCACAGGCACGCGGCGTGGAACGCGCGCAGGCCGAACTGCTGGACCCGGCTGGCGCAGTGGTCGATCGTGCACCGCTGGCGGCCGATGGCCATGTACAGCTCAGCGGCGTCGCCCGCGCCGAAGGCCGTAGCGTGTTCCAGCTGCGCCTGCTGGATGCGCAGGGCCATGTTGCCGACAGCGTTCCGGTGCCGCAGCAGACGCTGGCCGCCGCTCCGCTGCGCCTGCTGGTGCGCTCTGCTGCACCGGGCGCCGAGCTGAAGTACCTGCGTCGTTGGGCCACCGATGCCGGCATCCGCGTGCAGCTGCAGGCCGAGACCGGTGCGGGCCTCAGCCTGGGCGACGGCAACGTGGCGTTGGACGCGGCCACGCTGGCACGCAGCGACCTGCTGCTGCTCGACGAACGCAGCCTGGCCGCTCTCGGCGCCGGTCAGATGGCGGCCGTGCGCCAGGCCCTGCGCGACGGCCTGGGCCTGCTGGTGCGCAGTACCGGCGCGCCATCGGCCAGCGCACGGCAACGCCTGCGCGAGCTCGGCCTGCCCTTGCAGGGCGATGCCGGCAGCCAGATCGCGGTGATGCCCGGCGAGGGTGACGCCACGATGCTGCAGGCGCGTCGCGGGCCCCTTGCCGCCGGCACCCTGCCCACCGGTGACGGCGAAGAAGCCGACCGCGCGTCGCACGCAGCGGCGCTGCCGGGGCTGGAGTACCTGGCACTGCAGGCTGCCGACAGCCGCGCCCTGCTGCAGGATCGCGACGGCAAGCCCATCGGCGGTTGGCGCACCGTCGGCAAGGGTCGCATCGGCATGCTGCCGATCACCGACAGCTGGCGCTGGGTACTGGCCGGTCGCGAGGATCGCCATGGCGAGTTGTGGAGCTCAGTATTCGCCACCTTGTCACGCGCGCAGACTGGCACCGAAGGCCCATGGTCGCCTCAGGCAATTGCCTGGGCCGGCGAACGCCTGTCGCTGTGTGGCGTGCAGGCACCGCTGCAGGCCTTCGACACACACGGCAAGGGCGTGCCGCTGATCGTCGACGGCGGTACCGGCACAGCGCGATGCGCGGGCTGGTGGCCGCGCCAGGCCGGTTGGCAGCGTCTGCAGCACGGCGACCGCCCGCACTGGCGTTACGTGTTCGATCCGAAGCAGGCCTCGGCGCTGCACCGGCAGGCGATGATCGATGCCACCGCGCAGCGGCTGGCTGCATCCGCACCGGCTACCGCGCAAGCGGACCAGCGCGTGCCGGGGTCGCGCTGGCCGTGGTGGTTGGCGTTCGTGCTGTGCGCATCGCTGCTGTGGTGGCTTGAGCGGCGACGCTGATTGGAACGCAAACACCATCTACGCATGGCGTGGATCTACTGACTCCATGCGTGAATCGACGGAATGCGCCGTTCAACGCTTCCCTGCGCGCCGGTACACACCGTTGAAGCGCACGTTCATGCCGCCGCACTCGCTGTTGTCAGCCACGATCAGCACGTCGCCCAGCAGCTGCGCGTGCACCGTGCAGGTGTCCTCCACGAAGTCGACCTGGGCGCCACGCGGCACCGCCTGCGCGCTCACCGCGCCGATGTTCGGGCCGCCCGGGCGCTCAGCCAGCGTCGGGTTGGCCGAGGGCCAGTAGGCATCGCCTTCCACGTGCAGCTGGCCGTCGCGCACGCGGATCTGCAGGCCGTTGTCACTGTCCTTCCAGTCTCCCGACCAGGCCTGAAGCGTAGGGGCGGGAACCGGCAACGCCTGCAGCTTGCTGCTATCCACCCAGCCTGCGCTGCCACCCACCTTGTTCGGGAAGAAGGCGCAGCGGTAACCGCCAAGATCGCGCCCGGTCACCACCGTATCGCCGCTCACCACGTAGCTGCGCTGGCGGCAGGCGGGTTCGCCCTTCGCGGGGCAGCCGTCCATGTCGCCCAGCAGGTACAGGCGCGGCGTGCCCACCACCTTGGCCAGGGCAAAGCCCGATTGTTCCGAAGGGAACGCGCCATTGCGGCACGAACCGCCATCGGTCAGGTCGCTGGCGGACGCGGCAAGCGGGCTCAGCGTTGCAAGCAGGAACAGGGTACGCAGCAGCATCCAGGCAGCCTCGAAGGGAAGGCCCGCAGGATAACGCCTACTTCTCCGGCGGCGCGCCGCAACCGTCCTGCTGGGCGCAGAACTGCAGCGCGCGCCGTTGCTGCTCGGCGCTCAGTTCCGGTGGCGGCCGGGCGATGGCCGACTGGATCTGGTCCGGGCCGCCGGTGATCTTGTTCAGGCCCTTGGCCGCAGCCATCACGCCCTTGACCACGCCCATCATGATGTAACCGCCGCCCATGCTGACCTGCTCGGGCGAGGGCGGCTCACTCCAGTCGCGGCTGAAGCGGTTGTTCTCCGCGCGCATCGGGTTCTTGAAGCGGTACAGGTCCAGCGGCTGGTCGTCTTCGGGTTTGAGCGCGCGCACTTCGCCCAGCGTGGTGACGTTCCCCTGCGCAGGCGGCACGACCACGGGCGCGTCATCAGCGGCGAGCGGCACGGCAGGCGCCGGTACGGGATCAGGCGTGGGCACGGGTACGGCCACCGGCGTCGTCTGCTGCGCGTGCGCGATGCCCGCCAGCAGCATGCCGGCCAGAAGTGCTCCCTGCGTTGCCCGTTTTGCCACAGCCATCGGCCCTTGCCTGTTGCGTCCAGATGCCGAGGATACGGGTGCGGGCTTCAGATTTCGTTGGGGGCGCCGCCGGCGTTCAGCTTGTGCCCGTCCTCACGGTTCCGCGCAGCCGCCACGCACCTTGCAATGATTTGCATTGCGCACGCCGAAGCATGCCATGAGCCTGCAGGCCCCTCTGAGCACCTTCACGCCGATGAGCCTGCCACCGCCCCGCTGCTGCGATCACTCACGCCAGCTGGGATGCTGCTGATGTCGCCCGCTGCGACCCTCCTCCTGCTTGCGGTGCTGCTGGCGATGCTGGTGGCCTGCTACCTGCAGTGGGCGTCGGATGCACGCGCTGCCCTGCACCTGCTGCGGCGCAATCCCCCCTCACGTCCGCTCACCGAAGATGAAGATGCTGCACTTGCCACGCTGCGTGCGCTCAGCGGGCGGACGCACGACACACAGGTGCGCGTGCTGTCGGGGGCTTTCAGCGGACCGTCTGGCTTCGGCAACCGCCCCTTCCATTCGGCCTGGCTCGGTGACGTTGCCGTGCTGCTGCCATTCGATGCCTGGCAGCATGTTGCCGTAGACAATCACGCAGAGGTCGTCCTGGCTGGCGACGCCGCTCTGGTAGTCCGCTTGAATGGATTCCACATTGTCGGTGCCCGGCACCGGGTGGCTGCCGAGGAAGCCGAGCATGCGGCCGCCTTTGAGGGACCACTGCAACGCAAACGGCGCATCGTGCGGCCAATTGCTGCGTGCGCGGTCCACGGACAGCGGCTGGAGACGGCGGCCGAAGTGGCGATGCGCCGGGGTGATGGCGTTCGCTGGCCGGGCATTGTCATCGCGCTGCT